>CAJNCH010000005.1:0-145667 GCA_905221225.1 bacterium | reverse complement strand
TCGGGAAGTAGCTCAGCTTGGTAGAGTACTTGGTTTGGGACCAAGGTGTCGCAGGTTCGAATCCTGTCTTCCCGATACATTACAGAGATACGTAAGCGTATCTTTTTTTATTTAACTAGATATTATATACATTAAGAGAGAATCAGTTTGCTTCTCTCTTTTTTAATTTCAGTAATTCATTTTGATCGCGTATACTTTTTGGTTTCCTGATTTGTTCAATGAATACTGTAGTTTAGGAACATAAATTAAAATTTAACAGATTGTATAATTCTTACAAACTTTTAAGAAAGTATAAGAAAGTAATTGAAGAATTTTTTGCTATACATATAATATATATGTTTTCGAGATGAAAATTTCTGCTCTTTTAATTTTAAATAAGTATTAGCTTTCAATATAGTTTGAATTGGGGTTGATATCTCTTTTGAGGAAACTACCTTAGAGTTTTTCTACTTGTGTTTTATTGTATAGTGTATTTTGCTTATTTTGAACAGAATCTTTTATGACATTTGTCATATCTTTTCATGACAGAAGCTTCTAGCTCCGCAAACTTCAAAAGTCTATAATTGAAGTATGAAATGGAGGAAGAAGAGATGAAAAGTAAAATGATTGTCGCAATGAGTTTAGTAGCAGCAGGAGTCATGACTTATCTCATGTTTTCAGTATTGGATGAAGATTTCTATCATTTTCCTTGGGAGCTATTTGCAGGTTTTGGAATCATGTCTTGGTTGATCCGAGAAGGTTTGAAATTAGTCTCAGATGTGAAAAAGGAGTTTGAAAAATGAAAAAAGCGTTTCTCTATCTTTTTATTGGACTATCACTAGTGGTATGGTTGGTAGAAATGTTTACAGGTTGGTTTGATCAAGCCTTCCTTCACCAATTCATCCGTGGTGCCTGGGGACTAGGATTTATGATTTTTATCGCCTTTCCTATGGGAAAGGAGTGGCTGAAAGGAGAATATCATGAACATGATTAAGGTAGAAAGCCTAAATAAAAACATCAAGGGCAAGGCTATTTTGAAGGATATTTCCTTTGAGGTAGCTGAAGGTGAATGCGTCGCCTTGATTGGGCCCAATGGTGCTGGGAAGACCACACTCTTGGACTGTCTGCTTGGAGATAAACTGGTCACAAGCGGTCAAGTATCCATCCAAGGCTTGTCAGTGACGAGTTCTCAGTTAGACTATATTAGAGGTTACCTGCCTCAAGAAAATGTCATCGTTCAGAAATTAAAGGTCAAAGAGTTGATTGCTTTCTTTCAAAGCATTTACCCAAATCCTTTGAGCAATCAGGAAATCGATCAACTATTGCAGTTTGACAAGCAACAAAAAGAACAATTTGCAGAAAAATTGTCAGGTGGGCAAAAGCGTCTCTTCTCTTTTATCTTGACCTTGATTGGGCGACCAAAGCTTGTCTTTTTAGACGAACCAACTGCGGCCATGGATACTTCAACCCGTCAACGCTTTTGGGAAATTGTTCAGGAACTAAAAGCTAAGGGAGTTACCATTCTCTATTCCTCCCATTATATCGAAGAGGTAGAGCATACAGCGGACCGAATCTTGGTCTTGAATAAGGGAGAGTTGATTCGCGATACAACTCCTCTAGCTATGCGCAGTGAGGAGATTGAAAAGTACTTTATTCTTCCTCTAGCATACAAGGAAGTCATTGAGCAGTCTAACTTGGTTGAAAACTGGGTACAAAAACAAGATGCTTTGCAAGTAGTTACACGTGAAGCGGATGCTTTTTGGGAACTGTTAGTTCAAGCAGGATGTAGCATACAAGAAATCGAAGTTAATAACCGTAGTTTGCTAGATACAATCTTTGAAGAAACACAGAAGGGAGATGACTAAGATGAAACGATGGATCGCATTAAATAAGATAGAATTTCTATTGACCAAACGGCAACTAGTTTATTATTTATTATCAGTAGGGATGCCGACAGCCTTCTATTTATTCTTTTCAGGCATGTACCAGGACACACCTGGTGGACCGGCTAATTTTATGCGTGATTACCTCATATCCATGACTGCCTTTTCCATGATGTCGACCGCTATCTTTTCATTCCCAGCTGTCTTACATACCGACAAGATGAACAACTGGCAGAAAACATTGCGTCATAACCCTGTAAATATGGTAGAATATTATCTATCAAAGATAACAAGTATGCTGGTTGATTATTTGGTCTCAATCCTGGTTGTTTTCTCAGTTGGGCACTTGATCAGAGGTGTGGATATGCCTCTAGGAAGCTGGATTGGGGCTGCGTTCTTGTTGATAGTAGGAAGTGTAGCTTTTGTAGCGCTTGGCTTGACCTTGACTCTCTTACCAACTAGTCAGCTGATGTCTGTCGTGGGTAATCTTCTTTATCTAGGCTTGGCTGTTTTAGGTGGACTCTGGATGCCTATCTCTTTATTTCCAGACTGGATGCAAGCAGTCGGTAAGTGTCTCCCGACCTATCAGTTGATGGAGTTGCTCAAGACATTTTTAAATGAAGGTGGAATCAATCTATCAGCCACAGTTTATTTACTTGTTTTTTCAACAGTTTTGTTTGGTTTGACCATTTACCTTCAAGGTCATAAGGAGAATGCTTAATGCTTGAAAGACTGAAAAGCATACACTATATGTTTTGGGCCAGTTTAATTTTTATGATTTTCCCCATCCTACCTGTAGTGACTGGGTGGCTTTCTGCCTGGCATTTATTGATTGATATTCTATTTGTAGTGGCGTATTTGGGTGTTTTAACAACTAAGAGCCAGCGCCTATCTTGGCTATATTGGGGCCTCATGCTGACTTATGTAGTTGGGAATACTGCCTTTGTTGCTGTTAATTATATCTGGTTTTTCTTTTTCCTATCCAATCTCTTAAGTTATCATTTCAGCGTAGGTGGTTTACAGTCTTTACATGTCTGGACTTTTCTTCTTGCTCAAGTCCTTGTTGTGGGCCAACTTTTGATTTTTCAGAGAATCGAAGTTGAGTTTCTATTCTATCTACTTGTAATTCTTGCTTTTGTCGATTTAATGACTTTTGGCTTGGTTCGGATTCGAATTGTGGAGGATTTGAAAGAAGCTCAGGCTAAGCAAAATGCCCAGATAAATCTATTGCTTGCTGAAAATGAACGCAGTCGTATCGGTCAAGATTTACATGATAGTCTGGGACATACTTTTGCTATGCTGAGTGTCAAGACAGATTTAGCCTTGCAGTTGTTTCAGATGGAGTCTTATCCACAGGTGGAAAAGGAATTAAAAGAAATTCACCAGATCAGTAAGGATTCCATGAATGAAGTGCGAACCATTGTGGAAAATCTTAAGTCTAGAACTTTGACATCCGAACTAGAAACTGTGAAAAAGATGTTAGAAATTGCTGGAATTGAGGTGGAAATAGCTAATCAACTAGATACAGCTAGCTTAACTCAGGAATTGGAGTCAACGGCTTCCATGATTTTGCTTGAATTAGTGACCAACATCATCAAACATGCCCAAGCGTCTAAAGCTTACTTAAAATTAGAACGGACAGAGAAAGAACTCATTCTAACAGTGAGAGATGATGGCTGTGGCTTTACTTCTATAAAGGGGGATGACCTCCATACAGTTCGAGATCGTGTTCTTCCATTTTCGGGAGAAGTAAAGGTAATTAGTTGGAAACAACCGACAGAAGTTCAGGTTCGACTACCTTATAAGGAGAGAAACTAAGATGAAACTACTTGTTGCAGAAGATCAAAGTATGTTGCGAGATGCCATGTGCCAGTTGCTCACGCTTCAACCGGATGTAGAGTCTGTCCTTCAAGCCAAGAATGGGCAAGAAGCAATCCAACTATTTGAAAAGGAGTCTGTAGATATCGCCATCCTTGACGTAGAAATGCCTGTTAAGACAGGTCTTGAAGTCTTGGAGTGGATACGAGCAGAAAAGCTTGAAACAAAGGTGGTTGTGATGACGACCTTCAAGCGTCCTGGGTATTTTGAACGTGCGGTCAAGGCTGGAGTAGATGCTTATGTATTAAAAGAAAGAAACATTGCAGACCTCATGCAAACCTTGCACACCGTCCTAGAGGGACGCAAGGAGTATTCGCCTGAATTGATGGAAGTGGTGATGACGCATCCCAATCCATTAGGAGTATTCGCCTGAATTGATGGAAGTGGTGATGACGCATCCCAATCCATTAACGGAGCAAGAAATCGCAGTTTTAAAGGGAGTCGCTCAGGGTTTCTCTAACCAAGAAATTGCAGACAAACTTTATCTATCCAACGGAACAGTCCGAAACTATGTCACCAATATTCTTTCGAAACTAGATGCAGGTAATCGAACAGAGGCAGCTAATATCGCGAAAGAATCTGGTTGGTTGTGATGATATAATTTTTTTGAACATTATGTGCTAAAACTGATGGGATTGAATGGAACAATACCAATTTTAGGAGGGTGGGATTCCTCCTTTTTCTTTTTTGGGGGAGCACTACAAAAGAGCTAAAATTAACAATAAAAAAGAAAAATATCTTGACAACCAAGGGGAAATTTTGTTACAATAATAGACGGTACTTTTTACTTTTGGTCTCTCAAGAGTGTACAGGGACGTGCTGACAAATGTTGCAAAAGTACACACAGATGATAGCTGTCACCAAGTGTATCATCACCAAAAATAAAAAAACATAGGAGAATGTAGATGCCTACAATTAACCAATTGGTTCGCAAACCGCGTAAATCAAAAGTAGAAAAATCTAAATCACCAGCTTTGAACGTTGGTTACAACAGTCATAAAAAAGTTCAAACAAACGTTTCTTCACCACAAAAACGTGGTGTTGCAACTCGTGTTGGAACAATGACACCTAAAAAACCTAACTCAGCCCTTCGTAAATTCGCTCGTGTACGTTTGAGCAACCTTATCGAAGTTACTGCCTACATCCCAGGTATCGGGCACAACTTGCAAGAGCACAGCGTGGTGCTTCTTCGTGGTGGACGTGTAAAAGACCTTCCAGGGGTACGTTACCATATCGTCCGTGGTGCACTTGATACTGCAGGTGTTAACGATCGTAAACAAGGCCGTTCTAAATACGGTACTAAACGTCCAAAAGCATAAGGAAAGGGGATAAAGAGAAATGAGTCGTAAAAATAGAGCTCCAAAACGTGACGTATTGCCAGATCCGCTTTACAATTCACAACTAGTTACTCGTCTTATCAACCGCGTTATGCTTGATGGTAAACGTGGTACAGCTGCTTCAATCGTTTACGGTGCCTTTGAGCAAATCAAAGAAGCTACTGGAAACGATGCACTTGAAGTATTTGAAACAGCTATGGAAAACATCATGCCTGTACTTGAAGTACGTGCACGTCGTGTTGGTGGTTCTAACTACCAAGTCCCAGTTGAAGTTCGTCCAGAACGTCGTACAACACTTGGACTTCGTTGGTTGGTAACAATCGCTCGTCTTCGTGGTGAACACACAATGCAAGATCGTCTTGCAAAAGAAATCTTGGATGCTGCTAACAACACTGGTGCAGCTGTTAAGAAACGTGAAGACACTCACCGTATGGCTGAAGCTAACCGTGCATTCGCACACTTCCGTTGGTAATATAGGATGCTAAAGCGTTAAGAAAGTCCCAGAGGAAATAGGGAATCAAAGCAGGTTGCGATTGCAACCAATGAGATTCATCTTTTTCTCCAGACTTTTAGCTTGAGCTCAACTATATCATGATGCTAGGAACGGTAAGGATGCAAGGTGAAAATAGGAAACTGACGCAGTATTCGACGAATACAAGGAAGTTTATCTTTTTCACACAGCATCCCGTTCCGGCTCAAATCGGCTAATTAACTTTAGCCCTAGTTCAATTCAACTTGTAAATCTACAAGTTGAAACCAACAATAGCATGAAAACATATAGCATGAAAACATTGAGAACGGGTAGGTCCTGCCTATCCGTTTTTATTAAAATCGTGTTATAATAGAATAGAAATCAAAAATAAATAGGAGAAACAAACCTCATGGCACGCGAATTTTCACTTGAAAAAACTCGTAATATCGGTATCATGGCTCACGTCGATGCTGGTAAAACAACAACTACTGAGCGTATTCTTTACTACACTGGTAAAATCCACAAAATCGGTGAAACTCACGAAGGTGCGTCACAAATGGACTGGATGGAGCAAGAGCAAGAGCGTGGTATCACTATCACATCTGCTGCGACAACAGCTCAATGGAACAATCACCGAGTAAACATTATCGACACACCAGGACACGTGGACTTTACAATCGAAGTACAACGTTCTCTTCGTGTATTGGATGGTGCGGTTACCGTTCTTGACTCACAATCAGGTGTTGAGCCTCAAACTGAAACAGTTTGGCGTCAAGCAACTGAGTATGGAGTTCCACGTATCGTATTTGCCAACAAAATGGACAAAATCGGTGCTGACTTCCTTTACTCTGTAAGCACACTTCACGATCGTCTTCAAGCAAACGCACACCCAATCCAATTGCCAATCGGTTCTGAAGATGACTTCCGTGGTATCATCGACTTGATTAAGATGAAAGCTGAAATCTATACTAACGACCTTGGTACAGATATCCTTGAAGAAGACATCCCAGCTGAATACCTTGACCAAGCTCAAGAATACCGTGAAAAATTGGTTGAAGCAGTTGCGGAAACTGATGAAGAATTGATGATGAAATACCTCGAAGGTGAAGAAATCACTAACGAAGAATTGAAAGCTGGTATCCGTAAAGCGACTATCAACGTTGAATTCTTCCCAGTATTGTGTGGTTCTGCCTTCAAAAACAAAGGTGTTCAATTGATGCTTGATGCGGTTATCGACTACCTTCCAAGCCCACTTGACATCCCAGCGATTAAAGGTATCAACCCAGATACAGATGAAGAAGAAACTCGTCCAGCATCTGATGAAGAGCCATTTGCAGCTCTTGCCTTCAAGATCATGACTGACCCATTCGTAGGTCGTTTGACATTCTTCCGTGTTTACTCAGGTGTGCTTCAATCAGGTTCTTACGTATTGAACACTTCTAAAGGTAAACGTGAACGTATCGGACGTATCCTTCAAATGCACGCTAACAGCCGTCAAGAAATCGACACAGTTTACTCAGGTGATATCGCTGCTGCCGTTGGTTTGAAAGATACTACAACTGGTGACTCATTGACAGATGAAAAAGCTAAAATCATCCTTGAGTCAATCAACGTTCCAGAACCAGTTATCCAATTGATGGTTGAGCCAAAATCTAAAGCAGACCAAGATAAGATGGGTATCGCCCTTCAAAAATTGGCTGAAGAAGATCCAACATTCCGCGTTGAAACAAACGTTGAAACTGGTGAAACAGTTATCTCTGGTATGGGTGAGCTTCACCTTGATGTCCTTGTTGACCGTATGCGTCGTGAGTTCAAAGTTGAAGCAAACGTAGGTGCTCCTCAAGTATCTTACCGTGAAACATTCCGCGCTTCTACTCAAGCACGTGGATTCTTCAAACGTCAGTCTGGTGGTAAAGGTCAATTCGGTGATGTATGGATTGAATTTACTCCAAACGAAGAAGGTAAAGGATTCGAATTCGAAAATGCAATCGTCGGTGGTGTGGTTCCTCGTGAATTTATCCCAGCGGTTGAAAAAGGTTTGGTAGAATCTATGGCTAACGGTGTTCTTGCAGGTTACCCAATGGTTGACGTTAAAGCTAAGCTTTACGATGGTTCATACCACGATGTCGACTCATCTGAAACTGCCTTCAAGATTGCGGCTTCACTTGCCCTTAAAGAAGCTGCTAAATCAGCACAACCAGCTATCCTTGAGCCAATGATGCTTGTAACAATCACTGTTCCAGAAGAAAACCTTGGTGATGTTATGGGTCACGTAACTGCTCGTCGTGGACGTGTTGATGGTATGGAAGCACACGGTAACAGCCAAATCGTTCGTGCTTACGTTCCACTTGCTGAAATGTTCGGTTACGCAACAGTTCTTCGTTCTGCATCTCAAGGACGTGGTACATTCATGATGGTATTTGACCACTACGAAGATGTACCTAAGTCAGTACAAGAAGAAATCATTAAGAAAAACAAAGGTGAAGACTAATCAGCCCTCACTCTAGAAGGAAGTCACTTAGTGGCTTCCTTTTGTCTTTAGAAAATACCTCTAAATATGGTAAAATAGTAGGAGAATAATGTGAGGAAAATGAATGTCAAACAGTTTTGAAATTTTGATGAATCAACTGGGGATGCCTGCTGAAATGAGACAGGATCCTGCTTTATCACAGGCTGATATTGAGCGAGTTGTGGTTCATAAAATTAGTAAGGTATGGGAGTTTCATTTTGTATTTTCTAATATTTTACCGATTGAAATCTTTTTAGAATTAAAGAAGGGTTTGAGTGAGGAATTTTCTAAGACAGGTAATAAAGCCGTTTTCGAAATCAAGGCTCTGTCTCAAGAATTTTCAAATCAACTCTTGCAAGCATATTATAGAGAAGCTTTTTCTGAGGGGCCATGTGCTAGCCAAGGTTTTAAGTCCCTTTATCAGAATTTGCGTGTTCGTGCTGAGGGCAATCAACTCTTTATTGAAGGCTCAGAGGCGATCGATAAGGAACACTTTAAGAAAAATCATCTTCCTATTTTAACTAAACAACTTGAAAAATTTGGTTTTCCAACTTTTAATTGTCAAGTAGAGAAAAATGATGTGCTGACTCAAGAGCAGGAAGAAGCCTTTCATGCTGAAAATGAGCAGATTGTTCAAGCTGCCAATGAGGAAGTGCTCCGTGCTATGGAGCAACTGGAACAGATGGCGCCACCTCCAGCAGAAGACAAACCAGCCTTTGATTTTCAGGCCAAAAAAACTGCGGCTAAACCGAAGTTGGACAAGGCGGAGATTACTCCTATGATTGAAGTGACGACGGAGGAAAATCGTCTGGTCTTTGAAGGGGTTGTTTTTGATGTGGAGCAAAAAGTGACTAGAACAGGTCGTGTTTTAATCAACTTTAAAATGACGGACTACACTTCAAGTTTTTCTATGCAAAAGTGGGTTAAAAATGAGGAAGAGGCCCAGAAGTTTGACCTAATCAAGAAAAATTCTTGGCTCCGAGTTCGTGGGAATGTGGAGATGAATAACTTCACACGTGATTTGACTATGAACGTGCAGGATGTGCAGGAAGTTGTTCACTATGAGCGGAAAGATTTGATGCCAGAAGGTGAGCGTCGGGTTGAGTTTCATGCTCATACTAACATGTCGACTATGGATGCTCTGCCAGAGGTTGAAGAAATTGTTGCGACAGCTGCTAAGTGGGGACACAAGGCGGTTGCTATCACGGATCATGGGAATGTTCAGTCCTTTCCACATGGCTACAAGGCAGCTAAGAAAGCAGGAATTCAGCTGATCTATGGAATGGAAGCCAATATCGTTGAAGACCGGGTTCCTATCGTTTACAACGAAGTGGAGATGGACTTGTCAGAAGCAACCTATGTGGTCTTTGACGTGGAAACGACGGGGCTTTCAGCTATCTATAATGATTTGATTCAGGTTGCAGCCTCTAAGATGTACAAGGGGAATGTCATTGCCGAATTTGATGAATTTATCAATCCTGGACATCCTTTGTCAGCTTTTACCACGGAGTTGACTGGTATTACAGATGATCATGTCAAAAATGCCAAGCCACTGGAACAAGTTTTGCAAGAATTCCAAGAATTTTGCCAGGATACTGTCCTAGTCGCCCACAATGCGACTTTTGACGTTGGTTTTATGAATGCCAACTATGAGCGTCATGGTCTTCCTAAAATTAGCCAGCCAGTTATTGATACGCTGGAGTTTGCTAGAAACCTCTATCCTGAGTATAAACGTCATGGTTTGGGACCTTTGACCAAGCGATTTGGTGTGGCTTTGGAACATCACCACATGGCCAATTACGATGCGGAAGCGACTGGTCGCCTGCTTTTCATCTTTATCAAAGAGGTGGCAGAAAAACATGGTGTGACAGACTTGGCTAGACTAAACATTGATTTGATTAGTCCAGACTCTTATAAAAAAGCTAGGATCAAGCATGCGACCATCTATGTCAAGAATCAGGTAGGGCTAAAGAATATCTTTAAACTAGTTTCTTTGTCCAATACCAAGTATTTTGAAGGTGTTCCGAGGATACCGAGAACGGTTCTAGATGCCCATCGGGAGGGCTTGATTTTAGGATCAGCCTGTGCAGAAGGTGAAGTTTTTGATGCGGTTGTTTCTCAAGGTGTGGATGCGGCGGTTGAGGTGGCAAAGTATTATGACTTTATCGAGGTCATGCCACCGGCTATCTATGCTCCCTTGATTGCTAAAGAGCAGGTCAAGGATATGGAGGAACTCCAAACTATTATCAAGAGTTTGATAGAGGTTGGAGACCGCCTTAGTAAGCCTGTTTTGGCTACGGGAAATGTTCACTATATCGAACCAGAAGAAGAAATTTACCGTGAAATTATTGTCCGTAGTTTGGGACAGGGGGCGATGATTAACCGAACTATTGGTCATGGTGAACATGCTCAACCAGCTCCTCTTCCAAAGGCTCATTTTCGAACGACTAATGAGATGTTGGATGAATTTGCCTTCTTGGGAGAGAAACTGGCTCGTAAGCTGGTCATTGAAAATCCCAATGACTTGGCAGATATCTTTGAACCCGTTGAGGTTGTAAAAGGTGACTTGTACACGCCTTTCATTGACAAGGCTGAAGAAACGGTTGCTGAATTGACCTATAAGAAGGCTTTTGAGATTTATGGAAATCCGCTGCCAGATATTGTTGATTTGCGAATTGAAAAAGAATTAACTTCTATTCTAGGGAATGGATTTGCCGTTATTTACCTGGCCTCGCAGATGCTGGTGCAACGCTCTAATGAACGGGGCTACTTGGTTGGTTCTCGTGGATCTGTTGGTTCTAGTTTCGTTGCGACCATGATTGGGATTACAGAGGTTAATCCTCTCTCTCCTCACTATGTCTGTGGTCAGTGTCAGTACAGCGAGTTTATCACCGATGGTTCTTACGGTTCAGGTTTTGATATGCCCAATAAGGACTGTCCAAACTGTGGTCACAAACTCAGCAAAAATGGGCAGGATATTCCGTTTGAGACCTTCCTCGGTTTTGATGGGGACAAGGTTCCCGATATTGACTTGAACTTCTCGGGAGAAGACCAGCCTAGCGCCCACTTGGATGTGCGTGATATCTTTGGTGAGGAATATGCCTTCCGTGCAGGAACGGTTGGTACGGTAGCTGCTAAGACTGCCTATGGCTTTGTCAAGGGCTATGAGAGAGATTATGGCAAGTTCTATCGTGATGCAGAGGTGGAGCGGCTAGCTCAAGGTGCTGCTGGTGTCAAGCGGACAACGGGACAACACCCAGGGGGAATCGTTGTTATCCCTAACTACATGGATGTTTACGACTTTACGCCAGTCCAGTATCCAGCGGATGACGTGACGGCTGAATGGCAGACCACCCACTTTAACTTCCACGATATCGATGAGAATGTCCTCAAACTCGATGTGCTGGGGCATGATGATCCGACCATGATTAGGAAACTGCAGGACTTGTCTGGTATTGATCCTAATGAAATTCCTATGGATGATGAAGGTGTGATGGCCCTCTTTTCAGGGACTGATGTGCTAGGGGTGACTCCTGAACAAATCGGAACACCGACGGGTATGCTGGGAATTCCAGAATTTGGAACCAACTTCGTACGTGGGATGGTAGATGAGACGCATCCGACAACTTTTGCAGAGTTGCTTCAGCTCTCAGGTCTGTCTCACGGTACCGATGTGTGGTTAGGAAATGCACAAGATTTGATCAAGCAAGGAATTGCGGATCTATCAACCGTTATCGGTTGTCGGGACGACATCATGGTTTACCTCATGCATGCTGGCCTCGAGCCTAAGGTGGCCTTTACTATCATGGAACGGGTGCGTAAAGGCTTGTGGCTGAAGATTTCCGAAGAGGAGCGAAATGGCTACATCGAAGCTATGAAGGCAAACAAGGTGCCAGAGTGGTATATCGAATCCTGTGGGAAAATCAAGTATATGTTCCCTAAAGCCCATGCGGCAGCCTACGTTATGATGGCTTTGCGTGTGGCCTACTTCAAGGTTCACCATCCCATTTATTATTACTGTGCTTACTTCTCCATCCGTGCCAAGGCTTTTGATATCAAGACCATGGGTGCGGGCTTGGATGCTATCAAGCGCAGAATGGAAGAAATCGCTGAAAAACGGAAGAACAATGAAGCCTCTAATGTGGAAATTGACCTCTATACAACTCTTGAGATTGTCAATGAAATGTGGGAACGCGGTTTCAAATTTGGTAAACTCGATCTCTATCGTAGTCAGGCAACAGAGTTTCTCATTGATGGAGACACTCTCATCCCGCCATTTGTAGCAATGGATGGTCTGGGAGAGAACGTTGCCAAGCAATTGGTGCGAGCGCGTGAAGAGGGAGAATTTCTCTCCAAAACAGAATTACGCAAACGCGGTGGACTTTCCTCAACTTTGGTTGAAAAGATGGATGAAATGGGGATTCTGGGCAATATGCCAGAGGATAATCAGTTGAGTTTGTTTGATGAGTTGTTTTAAAAATTGCTTATTTTGATCAAGTGGACAAAATATGTCCACTTAATTTGTTATAATTCTCTTAAAAATAATAGAAAAGAGAGTATAATATGGTGAATCAAGAAATTTTAAATTCTAATGTGTCAATTGAAGAGGAAATTTATAATTTTGAAAAAGGCTTGAAAGATGATGGGAATGATTGGACCGGATTCCCACAAATAGACTTAAAAGAAGATTCTCAATGTATTTACATTTGCGGTATTTCAGAGACTGATAGATGGCATTTGTTTTATTATACGTTAACTAAAATAAAACCTGTTACTCCAATAGCATCACTTGCATATTATCGAGTGAGAGATAATTTGATTTTTTCTAAACATAGTCAATGGATGAAACTGCAAATGGGGTATACAGAGTATGATTTGATTTTTCTGGATGGAGTTCAATTTTTGGGAGAGGCTGATCAAAGGGTACAGGAATACTGGATGCAGCGATTCAAAGAGAGTAAGAAAAGAAACAAACTCTTCATTGTATATTCAGACTGCTTACCCGAAGACTTAAAAAATATGCCTGAATCCGTAGTTGAGTTCTTCGAATCTGGCATAGTGGTACAGTTGGAATCATCTAAGGGCTAGTTTATTTTGCTTTAATCGTTTTGAATATAAAGTGCTAGTTAGACTATAGAAGTGATAATAATGTACTAGAAATAGTATTGTTTGAATAATATGTAGAAGGACTGGAAATGAATGATCAAGAGAGACTGCTAACGATTTTTTTACGTTTACAGTTTGGGACTCCGTTAGGAAAAAAGCAACTGGCTCAGGAATTTGAGGTTAGTGAAAAGACGATACAGAGAGATTTTTCGCGACTCCGTGATATTTTATCTAGTCACACCAGTTATAGTGGAGATTTACTTTATAACCGTAAAACGAATAAGTATTGTTTAGCAAGTAAGTCAGTTTTTAATAAAAAGGATATTCTCGTTATTTCAAAGATTTTATTGGAAAATCGAGCACTGAATAGACCAGAAATTGCTAGCTTACTACATAATTTACTGGTCTTAGTTCCCCGTGATGATCGGAAAGAAATCGAGCAGATTATTGGAAGTGAAAAGCTGAACTATGCTCCCTTAACGGATCAACAAAATAGAATAGAGAAAATTTGGAATTTATCAGAAGCTATTTTGTATGAACAGGTTCTAGACATTATCTATCAAAAACCTTATTCTGAGTCTTCTAAGAGGCAGACTGTTTTGCCAGTCTCTCTTTATTATGATAGTCATTATTTCTATCTAGTTGTCTACCAGTTGAAACATGCTACTTATATTACTTTAAGAGTAGACCGTATCCAGTCATGGTCTCTTAGTGATATAGAGAAACCCTCTATTTCTTATCGAGATAAATTTAGAGATGGCGACATTCGTAACGAGAGAGTAGATGCTTTTATCGGGAAGAAAATCAGTATTGAAATCGAGTATTTGTACGATCCGACGATTGTGACGGATCAATTTCCAAATGCAAAAATAGTTGGGAAAAATGGCTACTGGACTCATTTTAAGTTTGAGAGTCAGCACACACCGGGGCTTAAACGCTGGTTGCTGGGGCAAGGGGAAGCAGTTACTGTTTTGTCTCCTCGGATTTTAGTAGAGGATATGAAGCAAACAGTTAAAGAAATGATAGATAAATATAGATGAGGATAAAATGACTATTCAATTTACTTCTAAAAAGGTTGGAGAACTATTGAAAGAAGAGAATTTGCGGATTCCTTCTTATCAAAGACCATATAAATGGAACAGAAAACATATCCGTAATCTTTTTAATGATTTACGAGATGCTATGGGAAAAAAGGAATATCAGATTGGTTCCGTTATCTTGCATGAAATCTTGCATGAAAAGGAAAAATACTTAGATATTGTCGATGGACAGCAACGGCTAATTTCTATTTCCTTGTTTCTTCATTTATTAGATGATTTAGAGAATTATAAGGGTGCTAATCAACTGCTGAGTGCTGAATTTGGAGAGCTATCTTGCTATCATGCGAGTGAAAATTATAATGAGTGGGAAAATTTGACTCAATTGGTTGGTGAAAATCAGGCAAAAGATATTTGCAATTTTTTATTGGAAAATTGTTCTGTCTCCGTGATTACTATGCCACAGGAACGATTATCTGAAGCCTTTCAGTTATTTGATTCTCAGAATAATCGTGGAAAATCTTTAGAACCTCATGATTTGCTCAAAGCCTACCATCTTCGCAAGTATGATTCAGAAGATGAAAAGATTGTCGAAAAGTGGGAGCAATTTGTAGAGGATAAAGAGTTAAGTCTCAAAGAGTTGTTTGATAAACATCTTTTCCGTATGAGACGTTGGTCGCGCGGAGAGACAGGATTAACAAACAAACGTTATGGATCTTATCTGCGTTTTACAGAGGATTTTATTGACGATTTTAAAGGCGTTGATTTGAATCAGAACTTTCCATATCTAGAATTGTATCGTCATATTGAAAAATTCCCTCTTTCAATTACTATGCCAATCATTGATGGAAGTACATTTTTTGAATATATTGAATCTGCTCATAAAACTATTAAAGATCATAAAGATTTTTTAAATGCAAAGTTAGGATTTTCTGATGAGCCTGAAGGGGAAGAAAAAAATCTTGCTTACCCAAAAGGTATGTTAAACATTTACAATAGCTCAAAAGGACGCTACCTCAAGTGTCACAATATATTCTTAAATATTTGCTCGCTTTTTGCAGAGAGATTTGGAAAAGATGAGCTATCAAAGGATATAGTAGAGACCTTGTTTATTTGGTCTTATTACCCTCGAGTTAAGTCTAAAGCAATATATGATGCAACTTTTGGAAACTATGCTGCTGGTGGAAGGTTTAGACAAAAAGAGGTTCAAAAACTATTTCAACTTTTAGCTCATGCTGTCACTCCGAATGATTTCATGATCAAGATAGATAGAGAGCTATTTGAAAATTATACTGTGGACAAGATTATAGAAGAGGAAAAAGGTAAATGGTAGAAACACATATAAGCTTATCAGTTAATCGTTTGTTAAATGAAGATATCTATGCTATTCCTCTTTATCAGAGAAATTTTGCCTGGACTTATGATGAGATTGAGCAGTTATTGAATGACGTAGCAGATGCTTTTCAAGAAAATAGAGACAATTACTACTATATTGGAACATTAGTCGTTAATAAAGAGAATGACATTTTCAAAATTATAGATGGGCAACAGCGAACAACAGCCCTTAATTTGATTGCCTTAGCTTTGAAGCATGAGTTTTGTTTTGATAGATTGAAATCTGTCAATCTTACTTTCCCAGCTAGGAAGAAGTCAAATGAGAACATTCAAAAGCTATTTACCAAGCAAAAAATTTCTGAGGACGATGAAAATGAGCTGACTAGAGGTTATAGACATGCTTATGACGCATTGAAAAAAATGCTAGAGGAGCGGCAATTTGAATCTGAATCTTTCTTTAATTATCTATTTGATAATGTCATTATTTTTCGTAGTATTCTTCCCAATGATTTAGATTTGAATTTATATTTCGAACGTTTCAACTCTCGAGGAGAACAACTAGAGGCTCATGAGATTCTTAAGGCACAAATGATGTCTAAATTTGGTGAAGATCAAGAAATGGCGCAAAAGTTTGCAAGAATCTGGGATGCCTGCGCAGAGTTTGATAAGCCGGTAATCAATGCATTTACAAAAAAAGCAAAGAACAAGCATCATGATGCAGAGAGAGAAAAAATATTTCCTTTGAATTGGATTAAAAGAAATAATTATCAGAATAGCTTTCTTTTAAATATCGATAAGTCCTTAAGTCAAATAGAAGTTCAATCAACTAATAAGAAATCTTTATTCTCTAGTATAGAAAATAAAGAATCTACAATAGTTAAAGTAATATCAGATACGAATGAAGTGGAAAAATACAGAACGATTATAAACTTTGAAACATTTTTATATTTCGTCTATTATATAACATTTGGAAATGTATCCCCTTCTGATATACAGCTAGATGACAAGAAATTATTAGAAACATTTGAAAATGTAATTAATGTTAATACAAACTTAGAGGATGTTACATTATTTATTAGGAATTTATTGAAATTAAAATTTATATTTGATAATTTGATCGTACGAATGTCTCAAGAGACTAATAATAGAAGACAAGAAAATGATTGGTTTCTGCAGAAAGTTTATCGGAATGATTATAATAACAAAACAGGAGGAGATTTATTGGTTCAATATTATTTTGATAAAAATTCTTTTGAAAAGTTTAATGATGATATTTTAATGCTCCAATCCATGTTTGCTGTGACCTTTACTGCCAATCGTGACAGTCGTTGGTTATATGAAATATTACAATTCCTCTACAAACATATTGAAGAGCTAAATGATCAAGAATTTGGTGCTCGCTTTAAGGATTTTCTTGAAAAAATGGCAGTGAGATATGCACAAGAAAGATTGTTTACAGAAGATAAAAGTATCAAAAAATATGGGGCAATTCCTGTTTATGCTTTTAACTTTGTAGATTATGTTTTATGGAAAAATCGTGCCGAATTAGAGAAAGAGTACAAGGATATTAATTTTGATAATTTCAAATTTGCATCTCGCCGTTCCATAGAACATTGGTTTCCTCAGAATCCAAATGGACATGATGGAGAGAGCCAATTACCTGCTGAGTTTTTACATTCCTTTGGGAATCTTTGTATCGTTACAGATATTCAGAACTCCAGGTTTGGCAACTCCTATCCAGAGGCTAAATTAGAACAATGGGAAAGAGAAGGGATATTCCATCGTCAGAGTTTAAAATTACAAATAATGGCTGACATAACGAAAAAGACTAAATGGGAATCAGATCAGATTGTAGGGCTAGAAAAAGAGATTTTGACTAGGGTAAATCATTTCATAGAAAATAAGTCATCAGAACAGCTATAATCATCTATTTAAAGAGGGCTAATGTATATCCAATGGATTTACATTAGCCCTCTTTTTTGTTAAAATAATAGTAGAAAGAGGGTGATAGTATGTCAAAGACGAGTATGAGCATCCGTTTGGATAGTGAAGTTAAGGAGCAAGCCCAACAGGTATTTAGTAATCTGGGAATAGATATGACAACGGCTATCAATATTTTCCTTCGTCAGGCTATTCAATATCAGGGATTACCTTTTGATGTTAGACTACACGAGAATCGGAAGTTGCTTGAGGTATTAACGGATTTAGACCAAAATCGTAATATGAGCCAGTCTTTTAAATCAGTCTCAGACTTGATGGAGGACTTACGTGCTTAAGATTCGTTACCATAAGCAGTTTAAAAAAGATTTTAAGTTGGCTATGAAGCGTGGTTTGAAGGCAGAATTATTAGAAGAAGTTTTGAATTTTCTGGTTCAAGAAAAAGAACTTCCTGCTAGATATCGTGATCATCAATTAACGGCATCCAAGCATTTTCAAGGAGTTCGTGAATGCCATATCCAGCCAAATTGGCTTTTGGTCTATAAAGTAGACAAGGAAGAATTACTTTTAAACTTGCTGAGGACAGGCAGTCATAGTGATTTATTTTAATCTATTTTAAGGAGTTCAAGATGAAACTAAGAATATTCGCGGAAGATAAGCCAGCTGAGAAGGTGTTTGAGTATCAATTGGAACTTGCTGATCAGACAATACTTCTATCAACAGCACTCTTGTCAGGTGCTATTGCTTTAGCAGGATTATTCTCTGCTTTGAAAGAAAAATAAAAATAGAAAAGAGAAAACAACATGGTTTTACCAAATTTTAAAGAAAATCTAGAAAAATATGCAAAATTGTTGGTTGCAAATGGAATCAACGTGCAACCTGGTCACACTTTGGCTCTCTCTATCGATGTGGAGCAACGGGAGTTGGCGCATTTGATCGTGAAAGAAGCTTATGCCTTGGGTGCGCATGAGGTTATCGTTCAGTGGACAGATGATGTCATTAACCGTGAGAAATTTCTCCATGCTCCGATGGAGCGTCTGGACAATGTGCCAGAATACAAGATTGCTGAGATGAACTATCTCTTGGAGAACAAGGCTAGCCGTCTTGGGGTTCGTTCATCTGATCCAGGTGCCTTGAACGGAGTGGATGCTGACAAGCTATCAGCTTCTGCTAAAGCTATGGGACTTGCCATGAAGCCAATGCGTATTGCAACTCAATCCAACAAGGTTAGCTGGACGGTAGCAGCTGCTGCTGGACTTGAGTGGGCTAAGAAAGTCTTTCCAAATGCTGCGAGCGATGAAGAAGCAGTCGATCTCCTTTGGGACCAAATTTTCAAAACTTGCCGTGTCTACGAAGCAGATCCTGTTAAGGCTTGGGAAGAGCATGCAGCTATCCTCAAGAGCAAGGCAGATATGCTTAATAAAGAGCAATTTTCAGCCCTTCACTACACAGCGCCAGGGACCGATTTGACCCTTGGCTTGCCGAAGAACCACGTTTGGGAATCAGCTGGTGCTATCAATGCACAGGGCGAAGTATTCTTGCCAAATATGCCGACTGAGGAAGTCTTCACAGCGCCTGACTTCCGTCGTGCAGATGGTTATGTAACCTCTACAAAACCGCTTAGCTACAACGGAAATATCATTGAAGGCATTAAGGTGACCTTTAAGGATGGACAAATCGTGGATATCACTGCAGAAAAAGGCGATCAAGTCATGAAAGACCTTGTCTTTGAAAATGTGGGTGCGCGTGCCTTGGGTGAATGTGCCTTGGTACCAGATCCAAGCCCAATTTCTCAGTCAGGCATTACCTTCTTTAATACCCTTTTCGATGAGAATGCGTCAAATCACTTGGCTATCGGTGCAGCCTATGCGACTAGCGTAGTTGGTGGAGCGGAGATGAGCGAAGAGGAGCTTGAAGCTGCGGGGCTTAACCGTTCAGATGTTCACGTAGACTTTATGATTGGTTCTAGTCAAATGGATATCGATGGTATTCGTGAGGATGGAACACGTGTGCCTCTCTTCCGTAACGGAGATTGGGCAAATTAAGGAGCCGAGATGATAGGAAGTATGTTTGTTGGACTCCTAGTGGGATTCTTGGCAGGTGCTTTGACCAATCGTGGAGAACGTATGGGTTGCTTTGGAAAAATGTTTCTCGGTTGGATTGGTGCCTTTTTGGGTCACTTGCTCTTTGGAACTTGGGGGCCAGTTTTATCAGGAACAGCTATTATCCCAGCAATTTTAGGAGCCATGATTGTTTTAGCTATTTTTTGGAGACGAGGAAGTTAATTTCCTAAATCTGATACTCAATCAAAATCAAAAAGCAAACTAGGAAGCTAGCCGCAGGCTGCTCAAAGCACAGCTTTGAGGTTGCAGATGAAGCTGACGTGGTTTGAAGAGATTTTCGAAGAGTATGAAACGAAAAGGAGGTTGGTCATTGAGTCAGCCTCCTTTTGAGTATGATATAATAGTTCTATGAGATTAGATAAATTTTTAGTAGCCTGCGCTGTCGGAAGTCGGACTGAGGTCAAAAACTTTCTCAAGTCAGGGCGCGTGACGGTCAATGGTAAGAAAGAAAAATCTGTCAAACTACAAATCGATGAAGAGACAGATGAGATTTGTTTTGACGGACAAAAGCTAGAGTATGAGGAGTTTGTCTATTACATGATGAACAAACCTCAAGGTGTTATTTCAGCGACTGAGGATCCCAAACACAGAACCGTTTTGGACTTGTTGGATGACTTGGCTCGGAGCAAGGAAGTTTTTCCAGTAGGGCGCTTGGATATTGACACGCATGGTCTTTTACTCTTGACTAATGATGGTCAGCTGGCCCATGCTCTTCTTTCACCTAAGCGTCATGTGGACAAGACATATTTGGCTCAGGTCAAGGGGATTATGACTCAAGAAGATGTGGAGACATTCGCTAAGGGAATTCCTCTCAAGGACTTTACTTGTCAGCCTGCTAGATTGGAGCTTGTGTCCATAGATCCAGAAAAGAATCAAAGCCAAATCCGTGTGACCATTGCAGAAGGGAAGTTTCATCAGGTCAAGCGTATGGTGGCCTACTGTGGCAAGGAAGTGGTGGACCTACAACGTTTGACTATGGGAACTCTAGTATTGGATGAGAACTTAGAACGAGGAGAATGGCGTCGCTTGACCAAGGAGGAATTAGAAAATCTTCTTGCTAGTCTTGCTTAATTTGATTTATATTCGAAAAAGGTGAGGACAATGTCCTTGCCTTTTATGTTTTTCAGTTGCTTCCTTTGTGAAAAGAGTTATAATAGACTGTAGAATAAAAGGAGGAATCTATGAACGCGATTCAAGAATCATTTACTGATAAACTATTTGCCAACTATGAAGCAAATGTCAAATACCAAGCAATTGAAAATGCTGCTAGCCACAATGGAATTTTTGCAGCCCTAGAACGTCGCCAAAGCCATGTAGACAACACCCCTGTTTTCTCATTGGATTTGACCAAGGACAAGGTAACTAACCAGAAAGCATCTGGTCGTTGTTGGATGTTCGCAGCCCTCAACACCTTCCGCCACAAGCTCATCTCACAATATAAATTGGAAAATTTTGAGTTGTCACAGGCCCACACCTTCTTCTGGGACAAGTATGAGAAATCAAACTGGTTCTTGGAGCAAGTGATTGCGACTGCAGACCAAGACTTGACGAGTCGTAAGGTTAAATTCCTACTTCAAACTCCACAACAAGATGGCGGTCAGTGGGATATGGTCGTTTCCCTCTTTGAAAAATATGGTGTCGTGCCCAAGTCTGTTTATCCTGAGTCAGTTTCATCTAGTAGCAGCCGTGAGCTAAATGCAATCCTTAACAAACTGCTTCGCCAAGATGCTCAAATCTTGCGTGACTTGCTTGTTTCTGGTGCAGATCAAGCGACTGTTCAAGCTAAGAAAGAAGACCTCTTGCAAGAAATCTTTAATTTTCTTGCTATGTCTTTAGGACTTCCACCACGTAAATTTGACTTTGCTTATCGCGATAAAGATAACAACTACCAAAGCGAAAAAGGTATCACACCACAGGAGTTTTATAAGAAATATGTCAATCTTCCTCTAGAAGATTATGTTTCTGTTATCAATGCTCCAACTGCTGACAAGCCTTACGGCAAATCTTACACAGTTGAGATGTTGGGCAATGTGGTTGGTAGCCGTGAGGTTCGTTACATCAACGTACCTATGGAACGCTTGAAAGAATTGGCGATTGCCCAAATGCAAGCAGGTGAGACTGTTTGGTTTGGATCAGATGTCGGCCAGCTCAGCAACCGCAAAGCTGGAATCCTTGCGACAGATGTTTATGACTTCGAATCAAGTATGGACATTCAACTTACTCAAGACAAGGCTGGACGTTTGGACTACAGCGAAAGCTTAATGACCCACGCTATGGTCTTGACAGGTGTTGATTTGGACGAAAATGGGAAGTCAACCAAGTGGAAGGTTGAAAACTCATGGGGAGACAAGGTCGGTACAGATGGTTACTTTGTTGCCTCAGACGCTTGGATGGACGAATATACTTACCAAATCGTTGTTCGCAAAGAATTGCTGACAGCCGAAGAACAAGCTGCCTATGAAGCAGAACCAATTGTACTTGCACCATGGGATCCAATGGGAGCCTTGGCTGAATAATACTCTTCGAAAATCTCTTCAAACCACGTCAGCTTCCATCTGCAATCTCAAAACAGTGTTTTGAGCAGCCTGCGGCTAGCTTTCTAGTTTGATCTTTGATTTTTATTGGGTATAAAAGCATAGAAAAAAGGAATCAGGTTTAGAACCTGGTTCCTTTTGAGTTTCTTGATTACATGATACCGAAGAAACGAGCTGCGATACCTACTGCAAAGAGTGCAAGGATGATTGAGATTGGTGATACTTTTTTCTTAAGCAACCACATGCAAAGGAAAGTAAGGAGAAGTCCCATCAATCCTGGAATCAATGAGTTCAACTGACCTTGAAGGGTTTGTGGTTGAATCTTATCTAGGCTCAATCCACCAAGTGCTTGACCAAGGATACCTTTCAATTCAGCACCTGATACAGGACCTTCTGGGAAGTTGATGTAGGCACCTTCAGCCAATTGTTTACCAGGAAGGTTAACAGTGAAGTTAATCGATACCCAACGTTGTACAAGAACGGCAAGGATGAACATACCAAGGATAGAAGCACCTTTAGTGATGTCTTTCAAGATACCACCAGACATGTCTTTAGTGATTTCAGATCCAGCTTTGTAACCAAACTCTTGTGTGTACCATAGGAAGGCCATACGGATCGCATTCCATCCGAAGAAGAAGAGAAGTGGACCAACCAAGTTACCAGATGCAGCAAGTGATGCACCAAGGGCTCCAAGGATAGGACGAACTGTAAACCAGAATACTGGGTCACCGATACCTGCAAGAGGTCCCATCATACCGATTTTAACCCCTTGGATAGCAGCGTCGTCGATTTCAACACCGTTCGCACGTTCTTCTTCAAGTGCAAGAGTAACCCCCATGATTGGAGCAGCTACGTATGGGTGAGTGTTGAAGAACTCAAGGTGACGCTCAAGAGCAGCAGCTTGGTCTTCTTTAGTAGTGTACAATTTTTTGATAGCTGGGATCAATGAGTAAGCCCAACCCAAGTTTTGCATACGCTCGTAGTTCCAAGAACCTTGAAGGAATTGTGAACGCCACCAAACTTTTTTACGATCTGATTTTGATAATTGAAGTTTTTCAGTCATGATTGTTCCCCTTTCTAGTAGTCTTCTAGGATATCACCGATTGGGTCGTTAGAAGTCGCAGCTCCGCCGCCACCGTTACCACCTTGTTTTGAAAGGTTAAGGTAGATGAAGGCAAGGGCAACACCGACTACACCAAGGGCAATCAAAGTCAATTGAGAAATGGCAGCAAAAGCAAAACCGATTGCGAAGAATGGCCATACTTCACGAGTTGCCATCATGTTGATAACCATAGCGTAACCAACGGCAACGACCATAGCACCACCGACAGCCATACCACCATTCAACCAGTCTGGCATCAATTTAAGAGCGTCTTGAACGGCAGAAGCTGGGATAGCGATAAGGAAGGCTGCAGGGATAGCAATACGAAGACCTTGAAGAAGAAGTGCGATAAAGTGAGCACGTTCAACAGCTGCAATATTTCCTTCTTTAGCAGCAGCATCTGCAGTGTGAACCAAACCAACTGAGATTGTACGAACAATCATAGTCAAGAAAAGTCCAGCTACGGCAAGAGGGATAGCTGTTGCTGTTGCAACGGCGATACCTTCAGTAGTAAAGTTACCACCTTTGATCAAGATGATTGCTGCGGCAACAGATGCAAGAGCAGCGTCAGGAGCTACGGCAGCTCCGATGTTTGCCCAACCAAGGGCAATCATTTGAAGTGATCCACCAAGCATAACCCCTGCTTCGAGGTTACCAGTTGCAAGTCCGATAAGGGTACATGCGACGATTGGTTGATGGAATTGGAATTGGTCGAGGATACCTTCAAGACCTGCAAGGAAGGCAACAACTACAACCAAGACAGCAGAAATAATTGAAATATCTGACATGGTTTTATTCCTTTTCTATTTAATGATAATAAAGTGAAAAATTTTCTTAGAATTCTTCTATAGTTATTGATGTCTATTATTGAACGTTGGCTTTGTTAATCAAGTCAAACAAATCTTTTTTAGTGTCGTTTGGTACTTTACGTACGTCAAATTCAACACCGAGGTCACGCATTTTTTCAAATGTAGCAACGTCATCTTTGTCCATAGACAAAACGTTGTTGACCATTGTTTTACCTGTTGAGTGAGCCATTGATCCTACGTTAAGGGTCTTGATTGGCACGCCACCTTCGATTGCACGAAGGGCATCTTGAGGTGTTTCAAACAAGATAAGGGCATGTGTTTCTCCAAAGCGTGGGTCTTTTGAAACCTCGATCAATTTTTGAATTGGAACCACATTGGCTCTGACATTATTTGGAGCTGCTTGTTTAATCAATTCTTTACGAAGGTCGTCGTTGGCAACGTTATCTGAAGCAACGATAATACGGTCTGCTTTTGAATCTGGAGTCCAAGCAGTTGCAACCTGACCGTGAAGGAGACGAGTGTCAAGACGGGCAAGGTTAATCTTGAGTTTACCATCCCCGATAACAGTTCCTTCTGGGATAGCAGCTTGGGCAACTGGAGCAGCTGCAGCAGTTGCAGCAGTTGCAACTGCTGCAGCTGGATTTAACTCTTCTGGAAGAGCTTTGATGCCATCTTTGGCTTCTTTAATGATATTAGCAACGACTTTTTCTACACCTGCAGCAGCGTCCATTAGGCGCTCTGTATAGGCTTGAATCAACATCGGTAAGTTAAGTCCTGTGATGATGACAAACTTACGCTCAGGATTTTCTCCCATCACGCGGCTAGCTTGGTTAAATGGAGATCCACTCCAAAGGTCAGCCAAAACTAGAACCTCATCTTCTGCGTCAAATGCAGCAACAGCGTTATTAAACTTAGCGTATAAATCATCAGGACCTTCATTTGGCATAAAGGTTACAACTTGAACCTTTTCTTGTTCACCAAAGATCATAGATCCTGACTGATGAATACCCGCAGCAAATTCGCCGTGGCTCGCAATAATGATTCCGATACTCATTATTGTCATTCCTCCTTTTTTGTTTTAGTTTTCTTTTAAGAAAACTTTAAGACTTTTTAAGTATAAACCGTTTTCATCTAAAAATCAACTATTTATCATAAAATAATTAAAAAGATTACATCTGAAAATATTGATATATTGAGTTTTAGAGAAGTTTTTTTGAATCCTTATTAAAAAATTTAATATAAAAAAGTTGGAAGCGCATTCCAACTTTTAAAATAGATTTTTATTAGATTAGTGGGTGAAGTCGAGTACCATACGTCCTTGGATTTGACCTTTTTCCATTTCGTCGAAAATGGCTACGGCATCTTCTATTGGACGTTTTTGAACAACTGGAACTACCAAACCTTCTGCGCCGAATTGGAAGGCTTCTTCCAAGTCTTTACGAGTTCCAACAAGAGAACCGATGACTTGGATTCCATCTAAAACTGTTTTCACGATGCTGAGTTCCATCATTTCAGAAGGAAGGCCGACAGCGACAACGCGACCACCAGCACGAACTGAGTCAACAGCCTGGTTGAAGGCAACTTTGGATACAGCAGTTACGACAGCTGAATGAGCACCTCCATCAGTTTTTTCCTTGATGAGTCCAGGTACATCTTCAACTTCGAGGCCGTTAATCACAATGTCAGCGCCAACTTCTTTTGCAAGGGCAAGTTTGTCGTTATTGATATCAACTGCGATAACATGAGCATTGAATACTTTTTTAGCGTATTGAACAGCTAGGTTACCAAGGCCACCAGCACCGTAAAGAACAACCCATTGGCCTGGTTCAACTTTTGCTTCTTTTATAGCTTTATAGGTTGTTACACCAGCACATGTGATAGAAGAGGCTTGGGCTGGATCAAGTCCGTCAGGAACTTTAACAGCATAGTCTGCTGTTACGATACATTGTTCAGCCATACCACCGTCTACTGAGTAGCCGGCATTTTTTACTGTACGGCAAAGAGTTTCACGGCCAGTTGTACAGTATTCGCAAGTACCACATCCTTCAAAGAACCAAGCAACGCTGACGCGGTCACCGACTTTAAGGCTTTTCACATCTGGGGCAATCTCTTTAACAATACCAACACCTTCGTGTCCTAGAACACGTCCTGGTACTTGACCAAAGTCACCGTGGGCAACGTGGAGGTCAGTGTGGCAAACACCACAGTATTCAATTTCTACAAGTGCTTCTCCAGTTTCAAGTGGACGGAGTACTTTTTCTTCAACAGCAACACCAGTGCTTTCTGGATTTACAACAACAGCTTTCATAGCTATCCTCCTTGATATTGGCCGAGAACAGGGACAACAGGACTGGATTGATTTTGTGTCAACAGAGTCGAGTGTGACGAGCTCTCTTGTATTTATATGTGAAGTATATCACAAAAGAAACCCTTTTCCAAGGTTTTGGAGGTGAAAAATAGAACAATCGATTAACTGGTTGATGAGACTGTGAAAAGAGCACAAAGACCAGCTCGTAAGCTGGTCAGTAGGGGCTATAAGAATAAATCTTGCAGGGTTTTGGCAACCCCGTCTTGGTCATTTGTCAAGGAAATTTGTTCATCGGCATAGGGGAGTAGCTCTGGATTGGCATTTTTCATGGCATAGCCCTTCCCAGCAAAAGCGAGCATTTCGGTATCATTGTGTTCATCTCCAAAGGCAATCAAATCTTTTTTGTCGCGGTTCATTACCTTGAGCAAGTAGTCCAAAGCAAAGGCTTTGTTGACTCCTTTTGGGATACATTCAAGGATATTGAGCGGACCACCCCAAGTATTAATAGACAGTTGATGTTGGTAGAAGGCGTTCATTTCTTTTGCCAGGGCATATTTGTCACTGGCTCTGGTTTGCAACAGAATACAGTTAGGATCCTTGGTTACCAATTCAGGTTGAAATTGATTTTCAGGCTGGAAAGCTTCTACACCAAATAGTTTGGGATTGGCAATTTCTTCATTAGGATTTGTAATGTAGAATTTTTTACGGTATTCTCCAGCGATAAAATCGGCTTGAATATCTTCTGAACGTCGAACCATATCTAGCAGATATTTTTTGTCTACCGTCAAACACTTTTCAAAGTCCCAAACCTGATCTGGTAAATGAGTGAGGGAGCCGTTGAAGTTAATCATAGGAGTGTCTAGACCTAGCTCGCGGTAAAAATCTTTTGACATGCGGTAAGGGCGACCTGTCGTAATAATAACCTGATGGCCTTGTTCAGCAACTTTTTTAATGGTTTCTTTGGTAAAGTCAGAAATTTGACTGTCTGAGTTGAGCAGGGTTCCATCCAGGTCAACTGCAATAATTTTCTTCGTCATAGGGACCTTTCTAGTGTCTTTTCAGATAAGATGTCTTCTATTATAACAAAAAGCAGGCAGAAAAGCAGATTCGAAACAAAAAAAGAAATTTCATCAAATTCTTAAATAAATCAAACAAAGATATTGAAAAAGTGAATGATAAATGATATAATTCTATTATTGTTCGTAAAAATTAAAAGGAGATTGATAATGGACAAATTATTTAAACTAAAAGAGAACGGTACAGACGTTCGTACAGAGGTTCTCGCTGGTTTAACAACCTTCTTTGCAATGAGTTATATTCTCTTTGTAAACCCACAAATTCTTTCGCAAACAGGAATGCCTGCTCAAGGTGTCTTCCTAGCGACGATCATTGGTGCAGTAGCGGGTACCTTGATGATGGCCTTCTATGCTAACTTACCTTATGCCCAAGCGCCAGGTATGGGTCTTAACGCTTTCTTTACATTTACAGTCGTATTTGGACTCGGTTATTCTTGGCAACAAGCCCTAGCTATGGTCTTCATCTGTGGGATTATCTCATTGATTATTACCTTGACAAATGTTCGTAAAATGATCATTGAATCGATTCCAAATGCTCTTCGCTCAGCTATTTCAGCTGGTATCGGTGTCTTCCTTGCCTACGTAGGAATTAAGAATGCTGGATTTTTGAAATTTACGATTGATCCAGGTAACTATACTGTTGTAGGAGAAGGGGCTGACAAAGCTAAAGCAACGATTGCAGCAAACTCTTCAGCAGTTCCAGGATTGGTTGACTTTAATAACCCAGCTGTTTTGGTGGCTCTTGCAGGACTTGCTATCACAATCTTCTTTGTCATTAAAGGGATTAAAGGAGGAATTATCCTCTCTATCTTGACAACAACTGTTCTTGCTATCGCAGTTGGTTTGGTAGATTTGTCTAGTATCGATTTTGCTAATAACCATGTTGGTGCAGCTTTTGAAGACTTGAAGACAGTCTTTGGTGCAGCTCTTGGTTCAGAAGGTTTGGGAGCTTTGATTTCAGATACAGCTCGCTTGCCTGAAACTCTGATGGCCATTCTTGCTTTCTCATTGACAGATATTTTTGATACAATTGGTACCTTGATCGGTACAGGTGAAAAAGTTGGTATCGTAGCGACAAATGGTGAAAATCACCAATCAGCTAAGTTGGACAAGGCTCTTTACTCTGACTTGATTGGTACTTCAATTGGTGCCATCGCTGGTACTTCGAACGTAACGACTTATATTGAGTCTGCTGCTGGTATTGGTGCAGGTGGACGTACTGGTTTGACAGCCTTGGTTGTAGCTATCTGTTTTGCGATCTCAAGCTTCTTTAGTCCACTTCTAGCGATCGTACCAACAGCCGCTACAGCTCCAATCTTGATTATCGTTGGGATTATGATGTTGGCTAGCTTGAAAAATATCCATTGGGACGATATGTCTGAAGCGGTTCCTGCTTTCTTCACATCTATCTTTATGGGATTTAGCTACTCTATCACCCAAGGGATTGCGGTTGGTTTCTTGACTTACACTTTGACTAAGCTTGTCAAAGGTCAAGCTAAAGATGTTCATGTCATGATTTGGATTTTGGATGCCTTGTTTATCCTTAACTACATCAGCATGGCCTTATAATAGGATAACCCAGGGGGATTTTCCCCCTTTTTTAATACAAAGGAGATGGGTGATGAAAGAGAAAAATATGTGGAAAGAATTATTGAATCGTGCAGGCTGGCTGTTAATCTTTTTGCTGGCGACAATTTTATATCAGATTCCTATAGGGGTTACTGCTATTTTAACCTTAAGAGAAGTACCGCTATTACAGTCAGGACTGATAGTTGCTGGTATTTCGATTGTGGTTCTGGTGCTATTTATTATTGGAGCTCGTAAAACGCAATTAGCAAGTTTTAATTTTTCATTTTTTAGAGCTAAGGATTTGGCACGATTGGGCTTGAGTTATTTAGTCATTATCTGTTCAAATATACTTGGTTCTATCTTGTTACAACTGTCAAATGAGACGACAACAAGTAACCAGTCTCAGATTAACGATATGGTTCAGAATAGTTCTCTGATTTCCAGTTTCTTCTTGTTGGCCTTGCTTGCTCCAATTTGTGAGGAAATCTTGTGCCGTGGGATTGTTCCTAAAAAGATTTTCCGAGGAAAAGAGAACTTGGGATTTGTAGTCGGTACGGTTGTGTTTGCTTTATTGCATCAACCGAGTAATTTGCCTTCTTTATTGATTTATGGAGTTATGTCGATCGTTCTGTCTTGGACGGCTTACAAGACCCAACGTTTGGAAATGTCTATCTTACTTCACATGATTGTGAATGGGGTTGTTTTCTGTTTGCTGGCTCTCGTGGTGATTTTGAGTCGGACATTAGGGATTTCTGTTTAAGATTTTTGACAATTGCTTACTTGTTTCTACTGGGAAAAAGATGAATGCAATCGTGTCCATCTTTTTCTTTTTATGGTAAAATAGAGAAATAATATGATGAAAAGCCTTGAGGGAGTGACCGATATGTCAAGTAAAGCCAATCATGCAAAGACAGCTATTTGCGGAATTATCAATGTAACCCCAGACTCCTTTTCGGATGGTGGTCAATTTTTTGCTCTTGAGCAGGCACTCCAGCAGGCTCGTAAATTGATAGCAGAAGGAGCTAGTATGCTAGATATCGGCGGAGAGTCGACTCGGCCGGGAAGCAGCTATGTTGAGATAGAAGAGGAAATCCAGCGTGTTGTTCCAGTGATTAAAGCGATTCGCAAGGAAAGTGATGTCCTCATCTCTATTGATACTTGGAAAAGTCAAGTGGCAGAGGCTGCTTTGGCTGCTGGTGCCAATCTAGTCAATGATATCACTGGTCTCATGGGTGATGAAAAAATGGCCCATGTGGTAGCTGAAGCGAGAGCGAAAGTGGTCATCATGTTTAATCCAGTCATGGCGCGACCTCAGCACCCTAGCTCGCTTATATTTCCTCATTTTGGTTTTGGACAAGCTTTTACAGAGGAAGAGTTAGCTGACTTTGAAACATTGCCAATAGAAGACTTGATGGAGGCTTTCTTTGAACGAGCACTAGAGAGAGCAAATCAAGCTGGAATTGCTCAAGAAAATATCCTGTTGGATCCAGGAATTGGCTTTGGTCTGACCAAGAAAGAAAATTTGCTTCTTTTACGGGACTTGGATAAACTACATCAGAAGGGCTATCCAATCTTTCTTGGAGTGTCACGCAAGCGGTTTGTCATCAATATTCTTGAAGAAAATGGTTTTGAAGTCAATCCTGAGACAGAGCTTGGTTTCCGCAATCGGGACACGGCTTCGGCTCATGTAACTAGTATTGCTGCGAGACAGGGTGTAGAAGTGGTGCGCGTGCATGATGTAGCTAGTCACAGGATGGCAGTTGAAATTGCCTCCGCCATTCGTCTGGCTGATGAAGCGGAAAATCTAGATTTAAAACAATATAAATAAGATGAAAGAATTTGAAAATAATCAGTGGATAGCTAACTACCGGACGGATCAACCGCATTTTGGCTTGGAACGAATGGTGGAACTATTAGCTTTGCGTGGCAATCCCCATCTCAAACTCAAGGTCATCCATGTCGGAGGGACCAATGGCAAGGGTTCGACCATTGCTTTTTTGAAAAATATGCTAGAAAAGATGGGGTTGAGAGTTGGTGTTTTCAGCTCGCCCTATCTCATTCATTACATAGACCAGATTAGCATCAATGGGGAATCTATCCCAGAGGCTAGACTCGAAACCCTCATGGCAGACTATCAGTCTTTGCTGGAGGGAGAAGCGGCCGCCAATTCGCAGGGCACAACCGAATTTGAGATTATCACAGCCATAGCCTATGACTACTTTGCTTCAGAGCAAGTAGATGTGGCCATCATGGAAGTCGGCATGGGTGGACTTTTAGATAGTACCAATGTCTGTCAGCCTATTTTGACAGGAATTACAACTATAGGATTGGACCATGTAGCCCTACTTGGTGACACCTTGGAAGCCATAGCAGAGCAGAAAGCTGGTATTATCAAACAAGGTATTCCCTTGGTGACAGGTCGTATCGCTCCAGAAGCTTTGGCTATGATTGACCGCATTGCGGAAGGGAAAGATGCACCGAGATTTCCCTACGGGACAGATTATCAGGTCAGCCATCAAAAGAGTGTGATTACAGGCGAAGTCTTTGACTATACAAGTGTTGTCAGACAAGGTCGCTTCCAGACTGGCCTGCTTGGCTTGCACCAGATAGAGAATGCTGGGATGGCTATAGCTTTACTTGATACTTTTTGTCAAGAAGATGGTCGAGAGCTACCAGCTAATACCTTGCTTGCTAAAGCTCTGGAAGAAACAAGATGGCCGGGGCGTTTGGAAATCGTGTCAAGAGATCCCTTGATGATTTTGGATGGAGCCCACAATCCCCATGCTATCAAGGCTTTATTAGCAACCTTGCAAGAACGCTTTGCGGATTATCGTAAGGAAATCCTCTTTACTTGTATCAAAACCAAGGCCTTGGAGGATATGTTGGACTTGCTGGGGGCCATGCTAGATACCGAGCTTACTCTAACACATTTTGACGATAGTCGGGCGACTGATGAAAGCGTGCTGGAAGAGGCAGCTAAGTCTAGAAATCTCAGCTACCAAGGTTGGCAGGAATTTCTAGAGCAGAAATTGACAGATAAAAAAGAAGAGAAACAAACAGTTAGGATTGTCACGGGTTCCTTGTATTTCTTGAGCCAAGTGAGAGCCTATCTGATGGAGAGGAAAAACGAAAATGGATACACAAAAGATTGAAACAGCTGTAAAAATGATTATCGAGGCTGTAGGAGAGGACGTTAACCGTGAGGGCTTGCAGGAAACGCCTGCTCGTGTGGCCCGTATGTACCAAGAGATTTTTTCAGGTCTTGGTCAAACAGCGGAGGAACATTTGTCAAAATCCTTTGAGATTATTGACGATAATATGGTGGTAGAAAAGGATATTTTTTTCCACACTATGTGTGAACACCACTTATTGCCATTTTATGGGAGAGCGCATATTGCCTATATTCCAGATGGCCGTGTAGCAGGTTTGTCTAAGCTAGCCCGTACGGTTGAAGTTTATTCTAAAAAGCCGCAAATTCAAGAACGTTTGAATATCGAAGTGGCCGATGCCTTGATGGACTATCTAGGTGCTAAAGGAGCCTTTGTTGTCATTGAGGCGGAACATATGTGTATGAGCATGCGTGGTGTCAGAAAACCAGGCACAGCAACCTTAACGACAGTAGCTCGTGGTCTATTTGAAACAGATAAGGACCTCCGAGACCAGGCTTATCGTTTAATGGGACTGTAAAAAAATCCGCTTTGGGCGGATTTTTCTAGAAAGGAATCATTATGGATCAACTGCAGATTAAGGATTTGGAAATTTTTGCTTATCATGGTCTTTTTCCTAGTGAGAAGGAATTGGGGCAAAAATTTATCGTTTCAGCCATCTTATCTTATGATATGACCAAGGCGGCTACAGACTTGGATTTAACGGCTTCTGTCCATTATGGAGAACTGTGTCAGCAGTGGACGACATGGTTTCAGGAAGCGAGTGAGGACTTGATTGAAACGGTGGCCTACAAACTGGTAGAACGTACCTTTGAGGCCTATCCTATTGTCCAAGAAATAAAGCTGGAACTGAAAAAACCTTGGGCGCCAGTGCATTTGCCACTAGATACTTGCTCAGTAACTATTCATCGTCGCAAGCAACGAGCCTTTATCGCCCTAGGAAGCAATATGGGAGATAAACAAGCAAACTTGGAGCAAGCCATTGAGAAAATGCGAAATCGAGGTATCCATATTCTTAAAGAGTCCAGTGTCTTAACGACGGAGCCTTGGGGTGGTGTGGAGCAAGATAGCTTTGCTAATCAAGTGGTTGAGGTGGAAACCTGGTTGCCCGCCCCAGTCTTGTTAGATACCTTACTAGCCATTGAGTCAGAGATGGGAAGGGTTAGAGAAGTGCATTGGGGACCTCGTTTGATTGATTTGGACTTGCTCTTTGTGGAGGACCAGATCCTTTATACAGACGACCTCATCTTGCCTCATCCTTACATAGCGGAACGCCTTTTTGTCCTTGAATCTCTTCAAGAAATTGCGCCTCATTTTATCCATCCTACCTTAAAGCAACCGATCTGCAACTTGTATGATGCTTTGAAAAAATAGAAAAAACTCTAGTTTTCAGTCACTTGCAACTGAAGGCTAGAGTTTTTAAAATAGGTCATTTTCTTCTGGGAGGAGGATAGTTTCTCTACCGTCCATATCTAAAACCAGTACTCTCGGGGGATAAAGAGGGTCGAAAGGGTGGTTAAAGTCAAAATCAATGGCTGTAGGGAGGTGTTGACTTGAGAAGTGGAAGGTAATTTTTCCTTGGTTATTGAGCAATTGAAACTCGAGTTCTTCTTCCAATTCAAAGACATTTTTTAAGAAATGGTCGATGATATACCAAAAAGAGTCAATGACATCATCAGGCAAGCTGGTAACAATGCCAAAACTAGCAGACCGCATGTGGGTATTGGTAAAAGCCATATTTATGCCCCCTTTCTTTTCCCTTATCATACAGCAAATAGGATTAAAAATCAAGAAAAGGTGATTTTTTCTTCATAAACATAGCTTCCTATGAAATTTTTTCAAATAATCTTCAAAAAACGCTTGAAAGTGTTTACAAATAGTGATAAAATGGAATAAGTGGAATCATGAAAACGAAATTTTCATACCGTCTCTTTTTTTGGAGTCTCGTGAGGTATGATATAGAAAGGAAATGGAATGAATACAGACGATACAGTAACGATTTATGATGTCGCCCGTGAAGCAGGAGTTTCAATGGCGACAGTTAGCCGTGTAGTCAATGGCAACAAGAATGTAAAAGAGAACACCCGTAAAAAAGTGCTTGAGGTGATTGATCGTTTGGATTACCGTCCAAATGCCGTGGCGCGTGGTCTTGCAAGTAAAAAGACAACCACTGTCGGTGTGGTGATCCCAAATATTACCAATGGCTATTTCTCAACGCTTGCTAAAGGGATTGACGATATCGCTGAAATGTACAAGTACAATATCGTCCTTGCTAACAGTGATGAGGATGATGACAAGGAAGTTTCAGTTGTCAATACACTGTTTTCTAAGCAAGTGGATGGTATCATTTTTATGGGGTACCACTTGACTGAAAAAATTCGTTCAGAGTTTTCTCGCTCTCGGACACCAGTTGTTCTTGCAGGAACTGTGGATGTAGAACATCAGCTTCCAAGTGTCAATATTGACTACAAACAAGCTACGATTGATGCAGTGACCTACCTTGCTAAAGAAAACGAGCGCATTGCTTTCGTTAGCGGTCCACTAGTGGATGATATCAATGGTAAGGTTCGTTTGGTTGGCTACAAGGAAGCCTTGAAAAAAGCAGGAATTTCTTATAGCGAAGGATTGGTATTTGAGTCTAAATACACTTATGAAGATGGCTATGCCTTGGCGGAACGCTTGATTTCATCAAATGCAACTGCAGCAGTTGTAACAGGTGATGAGTTGGCAGCAGGTGTCTTGAACGGCCTTGCTGATAAGGGTGTGTCAGTACCAGAAGAGTTTGAAATCATTACTAGTGATGATTCGCAAGTCTCACGCTTTACCCGTCCAAACTTGACCACTATTGCCCAACCTCTTTATGACCTTGGTGCTATTAGTATGCGTATGTTGACTAAGATTATGCACAAGGAAGAGTTGGAAGAACGTGAAGTTCTCTTACCTCATGGTTTGACAGAACGTCGTTCGACACGAAAACGGAAATAGAAAAAATCAGGGAATCGTGCAGATTTCCTGATTTGTTTTTAGAGAAGAGACTTACCCTTCCATATAGTCTTTCAAAGCTTGCCCTGTTAGTCCGGCATTGAGGGCAATGAGGAGTTTCAAGCGGGCTTTTTGGGCGTTGAGTTCTTTAACAAAGAAGACACCAGATTTTTGCAACTGCACGCCCCCACCTTGGTAGGCATAAACAGGCTCAGCGATACCGTTAAAGCATCGTGAAACCAGGGCGACTGGGATTCCTTTTTGCAGAAGGCTTTCTAACTTTTGAGCCGTTTCTTTGGGAATATTACCAGCTCCGAAGGCTTGGATAATCAAACCGTCCAATTGTTCCAAATCCAACATATCAATCAGCTCATCTGTCATACCAGCATAAGCAGAGATGATAGGGACTAATCCTTGTATGTGATCAAGGTCAAAGCGGACACGAGGTTCAGCTGTTTTAAAGTAGAGTATTTCTTGTTTCATAATCAGACCAAGTGGCCCGTGTGTTGGAGTCTGGAAGGTGCTGACGTTGGTCGTATGTGTTTTGGTAACATACTTGGCAGCGTGGATTTCATCGTTCATAACGACTAAAACCCCTTTGTCAGCAGCCCTGTCATCGCTAGCCACTCGTAAAGCGCTCAGATAATTATAAACACCGTCACTACCGAGTTCGTTGGAGCTGCGCATGGCACCTGTTAGAACGATAGGCATATGGGGAACTTCCATGGTATCAAGGAAATAAGCTGTTTCCTCTAAAGTATCGGTCCCGTGTGTGATCACCACTCCATCGTAATTATCTGCTTCCTCTTTGATTTTTTGGTAGAGGGCCAACATATGCTTGGGTTTGATATGGGGGCTTGGTAGGTTAAAAAAGTCCAAGGCGTGGACTTGGATTCCTTCAAGAGGATTGGACACATGGTTCATGGGATTATCTGAACTCGTCACAACAGCGCCAGAAGCATCGGCCTGCATGGAAATAGTCCCACCTGTATGTAAAACAAGGATTTTCTTAGGCATGATTTACTCACTCTTTCTGAAATGTGGTATAATCATTGTATCACAAAAGGGGAGATTGGGATAGGATGGAAGTCAAAGCTGTTTTTTTTGATATCGATGGAACCTTGGTCAACGATCGCAAGAGTGTTTTGAAATCCACTAAGGACGCGATTAAGATTGTCAAAGAACAAGGGGTGCTTGTCGGTGTAGCGACAGGACGAGGACCTTTTTTTGTTAAGGAATTGATGGACGATTTGGATTTGGACTTTGCGGTAACCTACAATGGCCAGTATATCTTTACTAAAGACAAAGTCCTGTTCACGAGTCCTATTTCCAAGTTACATTTGCGCCAGCTCATTACTTATGCTAAAAAAGAGGGCAAGGAGATTGCCCTAGGGACCAAGGATGCCATGCTGGGTTCTAAAATCATGTCCTTTGGTCTGGGCTCTTTTTCCCAACGAATCAGTCGCTTCGTTCCCTCAGTTTTAACTCGGACAGTGAGTCATTCCTTTAATCGTATGGTCAGCAAGGTTGTTCCCCAAAAGGAAGAAGACCTGCTTCAACTGATGAATCAGCCTATCTACCAAGTTTTGATGCTGATGACGCCAGAAGAATCTGAGAAGGCGGCGGCTGATTTTGAAGATTTGAAATTGACACGTAGCAATCCTTTTGCTGCGGATGTCATCAATCAAGGAAACTCTAAGTTGGAAGGTATTCGCCGAGTTGGGAAAGAATATGGTTTTGATCTCAACCAAGTGATGGCCTTTGGTGACTCAGATAACGACCTAGAAATGCTTGCAGGTGTTGGTATGTCGGTTGCTATGGGAAATGGTAGTAGCAGTGTCAAGGAAGTGGCTAAGCACATTACAACCAGCAATCAGCAAGACGGAATCCACAAGGCCTTGGAACATTTTGGTGTTTTGGCTTCAGAAAAAGTCTTTGTCAGCCGTGACTATCATTTCAATAAGGTCAAGACCTTCCACCACATGATGGATGAACGGACCCAAGAAGAACCTCGAGCTTGGGATTTAGAAGGTGCAACCCACAGGGCTGGCTTTAAAATAGAAGAATTGGTGGAGTTTGTTCGAGCTGCCAGCCCTTCTGAAGAGGACTTTGATCAAGCTCTATCGCAACTTCATCAAGCTCTTGATAAGGCAGCAGATAAAGTAGCTAAGAAGACGCCTGCTCAGCAAGATTTGGTAGGGCAAGTGGATGCCTTGATTGACACACTTTACTTTACCTACGGTAGTTTTGTTTTGATGGGGGTGGATCCAGAACGTATTTTTGATATTGTTCATCAGGCCAATATGGGAAAAATTTTCCCAGATGGCAAGGCCCATTTTGATCCAGTGACCCATAAAATCTTAAAACCAGATGATTGGGAAGAAAAATATGCTCCAGAACCCGCGATTAAAAAGGAACTGCAGCGCCAGCTCAAGGCTTACGAACGCCATAAAGAGAGAAATAATACTCAATGAAAAGCAAAGAGCAAACTAGGAAACTAGCCGCAGGCTGCTCAAAACACTGTTTTGAGGTTGTAGATGGACGTTGACATGGTTTGAAGAGATTTTCGAAGAGTATAAATAGTAAACAAAAAGGAGCGCTGAGCTCCTTTTCTTTGTGATTATAAGGTTTTTTCTTGTTCTCTCACAACCAGCAAATCGACCTTAGCATGGCGGAGAATGTATTCAGATGAAGAGCCGACCAAGAGGCGTTCAAAGGCGTTGAGACCAGTGGCACCAACGAGAATGAGGTCCACTTCCTCAGCATCTGGAATAGTACGTGCCAGTAGGGTCTTTGGATTTCCCATTTCAATGACGATATGAACATCTGCCACACCAGCATCTTTAGCACGTTTTTCGTACTCTTTCATCAAACTTTCAGCGTCGACTTGGAGTTCTTCGTAAACTTCAGCATCAAAGGTGGATACGCTTTGGAGCGCGCGTGTGTCAATGACATGTGCGATGGTGAGTTTAGCGTCGTTTCGTAGAGCAGAATGAACTCCCTTGACAAAAGCCAAGTCCGCTTCTTTAGAACCATCGATTGCGACCATGATATTTTGGTAACGTTGTGCCATAATGAAACCTCCTGAAATTTTCTTACTATAATTGTAAACCTTTTCACTATAGAAGTAAAGCAAAAAAAGTATTTTTCAAAAGAATGTTAGCGATTAAAATCTATATAAATATATGATAAAATAAAAGAAAGGATAGCAGGAAACAAGTGAAGGGAGGGAGAATGATGAAACACTCTTTTCAAGAATCAAAAAAATCAAATTTCCTTTATTATGGAATTATCCTAGTTTCAGTCTTGGTAGAAGTGATTATGATCTGGCAATTAGAGAGTCTGGTACCGTTTCTTTATCTAGGTTTTATCGGCTTTTTAGTCTTTCACCTACTCTACCATCTGCTCTTATTCCTAGTTGCAAAACGAAGTGGGCGTTGGGATTACTTGATGATATGGGGACTTTTCCTCATGTTCAATCTTCTTTATGACTCCTTTTTAGGCTTGCTTTTTCTAGGTTTATCTTTTGGTATGTGATGTGTTTTTTCGCAAAATACCTGCTATCTCCCCTGTTTGACCTCGCTTTTAGTGAGGTTTTTCTTCTGTAGGATTTTAGTAACACATTTCAGTAAACTTGTCGCATTTTCTTTCTAGTGGTATAATGTTACTATCTCGATGAATTGAGGAAACAAGATGAAAGAATATAACAAGTCTAGTAAGTTAGAGCATGTTGCTTATGATATCCGTGGTCCTGTTTTGGAAGAAGCCATGCGGATGCGAGCAAACGGAGAAAAGATTTTACGTCTGAATACCGGAAATCCAGCAGAATTTGGCTTTACAGCGCCAGACGAGGTCATTCATGACTTGATTATGAATGCGCGTGATAGTGAAGGATATTCTGACTCAAAAGGGATTTTCTCAGCCCGTAAGGCTATCATGCAGTATTGCCAATTGAAGAAATTCCCAAATGTGGATATTGATGATATTTACCTTGGAAATGGTGTCAGTGAGCTGATTGTTATGTCCATGCAGGGGCTTTTGGACAATGGAGATGAGGTCTTGGTGCCTATGCCAGACTATCCTCTTTGGACAGCGGCTGTCAGCCTAGCTGGGGGAAATGCCGTTCACTATATCTGCGATGAAGCTGCAGAATGGTACCCAGATATTGACGATATCAAGTCAAAAATCACTTCAAATACCAAGGCAATCGTCCTTATCAATCCAAACAACCCAACTGGAGCCCTTTATCCTAAAGAACTCTTGCTGGAGATTATTGAGATTGCCCGTCAAAACGATTTGATTATCTTTGCGGATGAAATTTACGACCGCATGGTCATGGATGGACATGTGCATACGCCGGTAGCTAGCTTGGCACCAGATGTCTTCTGTGTCAGTATGAATGGTCTGTCAAAATCTCACCGTATTGCTGGTTTCCGTGTGGGTTGGATGGTCTTGTCTGGACCTAAGACACATGTTAAAGGCTATATCGAAGGGCTCAATATGCTGTCCAATATGCGCCTTTGCTCTAATGTTTTGGCCCAACAAGTCGTACAAACTTCCTTGGGTGGCCACCAATCAGTTGATGAATTGCTCCTTCCTGGTGGACGAATTTACGAGCAAAGAAATTTCATTTACAATGCCATTCAAGATATCCCAGGTTTGTCTGCGGTTAAACCCAAGGCTGGACTCTATATCTTCCCTAAAATCGACCGCAATATGTACCGTATCGATGATGATGAGCAGTTTGTCCTTAATTTCTTGAAACAGGAAAAGGTTCTCTTGGTTCATGGTCGAGGTTTTAACTGGCAGGAACCAGACCACTTCCGTATCGTTTACCTTCCTCGTGTCGATGAACTAGCCCAAATCCAAGAAAAGATGACTCGTTTCTTGAAACAGTATCGTAGATAGGGCTTACATTTGAAAAAGCGCCAAAAAGCTGGAAACATTTGCCTAGAGCTATTGACAAAAGTGAAAGAATCAGATAGAATAGTAAAGTATGTTTAGTAACTGATCACTTTATAGCCGGCTAAACGAATACAAAATCTATGAGGAGGTATTCATCGTGAAACGTACTTATCAACCAAGTAAACTTCGTCGTGCGCGCAAACACGGATTCCGTAACCGTATGTCAACTAAAAACGGTCGTCGCGTATTGGCAGCTCGTCGTCGTAAAGGACGCAAAGTTTTGGCTGCATAATCCAAACGAACCATAACAAAAATCAGTAGGAACTCGAGTCTACTGATTTTTATTTTTGTAAAAAAGTTAAAAAGGCTTTATATTTTTGCTCAAATAGTGTATAATATTTCACATATAGTAAAAAATGGAGAATAATCATGAAGAAATCAAAAGTTATGCTTTTTGGAGCTATGGCTTTGACAGCAGGTCTAGCTCTAGCGGCATGCGGGTCATCCCAATCAAGCAATGCAGACAAGACATACTCTTATATCTTTGTCAGCAACCCAGATACCTTGGATTACATTACCTCTACACGAGACTCTACATCTAGTATCACAACCAACTTGATTGATGGGTTGTTGGAAAATGACCAGTATGGCAATCTCATCCCATCTATGGCTGAGTCATGGACAGTGTCAAAAGATGGTTTGGCTTACACTTATAAGATCCGTCAGGGAGCTAAATGGTACACTTCTGAAGGAGAAGAGTATGCGGACGTAACAGCTCATGACTTTGTGACTGGTCTCAAGTATGCGGCTGATAAAAAGGCTGAAAACTTGTACTTGGTGCAAGACTCTATCAAGGGTCTGGCAGACTATGTTGAAGGGAAATCATCTGATTTTGGAACTGTTGGTGTTAAGGCAGTGGATGATTACACTCTACAATACACCCTCAACCAACCTGAAACTTATTGGAACTCTAAAACAACAGCAAGTATCCTTAATCCTGTAAATGAAGCCTTCTTGAAGTCTAAGGGAGATGACTTTGGAAGTGTGACACCATCAAGTATTTTGTCAAATGGTCCTTACTTGTTTAAGTCCTTCACATCCAAATCTTTGATTGAATTTGACAAAAACCCTAATTACTGGGATAAAGACAATGTCAAAATCGAGAAAGTGAAACTCTCTTTCTTTGACGGTTCTGACCAAGACAGCATTGCTAGAGGTTTCTTGGATGGTAACTATACAGATGGTCGTATCTTCCCAACAAGTTCAGTCTTTGCTGAACTCAAGAAGGGAAATGAGGACAAGATTACCTACACACCACAAAACTCAGTTACTTTCTACTATCTTTTCAACGTGAATCGTCAAAGCTACAAGCAAACTATGAAACAGTCTGATAAGGAAAAGACAGATTCACGCGCAGCTATGCAGAATAAAGATTTCCGTCAGGCTATCAACTTTGCCTTTGACCGTCATGCTTATGCAGCACAGACAAATGGTGAAGATGGAGCAGACCGTATCTTACGTAACACAGTTACACCAAGTAACTTTGTCCAAGTTGGTGATAAGAATTTCGGTGATATTGTCAATGAAAAAATTGTCAACTACGGTAAAGATTGGGCAAATATCAACCTAAACGATGGTAAGCAAGCCTTCTTGAACCCTGACAAGGCCAAAGAGAAATTTGCTAAGGCTAAAGAAAGTCTGCAAGCTCAGGGAGTAACCTTCCCAATTCATTTGGATATGCCAGTTGACCAGACTGCTAAGTTAGATGTGCAACAGGCTGGTTCTTTCAAACAAACAGTAGAAGCCACTCTTGGTAAGGAGAATGTAGTCATCGATGTTATCCAACTTTCTCCAGATGAAAAAGACCAAGCAACCTACTTTGCAGATACAGCAGAACAAAAAGACTACGATATTGATATCTCAGGATGGGGTGGAGACTACTCAGATCCGAAGACTTACCTAGCTATACTTGATCCAGAGACAGGTTCTCAGTTGAAAAACATGGGCTTGTCTGAAGGAAAAGACAAAGAAGTCAAGGATAAGATTGGTCTTTCTGACTACAAGAAACTCTTGGATCAGGCAGATGCGGAAATCACAGATAATCAGGCTCGCTATGAAAAATATGCTGAAGCCCAAGCTTGGTTGACAGATAGTGCCCTCTTCCTACCAGTTCAAAGTGGTGGAGCTAATCCAATCTTCCGTAAGACTGTACCGTTTACAGGCCCATTCTCATTCGTTGGGAATAAAGGAAATGCTGACAACTATAAATATGTTGAACTGCAAAAAGAGGCAGTAACTGCTAAACAGTACCAAGAACTCTATGAAAAATGGCTAAAAGAAAAAGCTGAGTCAAATAAAAAAGCTCAGGAAGATTTAGCTAACCATATTCAATAATATTGCTAGTCATGCTTTTCAGTTAATACTCTTCGAAAATCTCTTCAAACCACGTCAGCGTTGCCTTACCGTATATATGGTTACTGACTTCGTCAGTTTCATCTACAACCTCAAAGCAGTGCTTTGAGCAGCCTGCGGCTAGCTTCCTAGTTTGCTCTTTGATTTTCATTGAGTATAAGCATAGTGACTGGATTCAGAAAAAGGCCTTACCAGAGCTTCTTGCTTCTGGTAGGGCCTTTTCTTTATTCTTTTAAGTGATAGGAATAGCTAGCGACAACGACGTCTTGGTGCCAACGGAGGGCATATTTGAGTTTGAGACTCATCTGATTGTGTAGGATATTTTGCCAAGGTTTATTAGGGATAAACTGGGGTACCAGAACAGTGACTGTATAGTTCTTTTTCTGGGCTTCCTCGGATATCCGTTTGACATACTTGACAGTAGGCGTGATGATATCGCGGTAGCTAGTCTTGATATTTTTCAGAGTAATGGTTGGGAAGTAATCGGCAAATTCTTGGAGAATTTCTTGGTCTTTCTCTGCTGTTTCCTTAGTAGAAATGTGCATGGCTAAGACTTCGTCACCGATACTTTGGGCGTAGTTAATGGCTCCAACGCTGACTCGGGTGACATTTCCTACGAGGACCAGAACCAGATTGCCGTCGTAAGTACGTTTTTCGATTCCTTCATAGAGTCGTAGTTGTTGGGCAACTTTTTGGTAATGACTGTGAATGGCCAAGAAAAGTAGGGTGAGTACGAGAATAATCGGGAAGAAAGGCCAGATATCACTGAGACGGAAAAAGAGCAGGATGAGCACGATAGCGTAGCAAATGATGGCTCCAAGGATATTGGCAAGGGCAGGTTTTAAGAAGTTTGCTCCCTTTTCTTTTTTCCAATGACGAATCATCCCAGTCTGAGAAAGGGCAAAGGGCACGAAGACACCAATAGTATAGAGAGGAATCAAACGTTCGGTATTGCCGTTAAAAATGAGAAGAAGAATCATAGCCCCAAAAGCGAGAGTTAAAATTCCATTAGAGTAGCCTAGGCGATCTCCTTTTTCCATAAAGAGATGGGGCATGTATTTGTTTTTAGCCATATTGTAAGCCAGCATAGGGAAGGCTGAAAAGCCAGTATTTGCAGCTACGGCTAAAATCAAGGCTGTGGAGAATTGGAAGATATAATAGCCAAGGTGACCTAAGAAGGAATTACCAAGGATGCCTTGAGCCATCTGTGAAAGAATAGTTTCTCCGTGTTGAGGCATAATCCCCATCCAGTAGTTTAGGAAGGTAATGCCTGCAAAAAGAAAACCTAAAATCAAGGCCATGATGGTCAAGGTCTGAGCAGCATTCTTTTCTTTCGGAGTCTTGAAAAAGGGAACGGCATTTGAAATAGCTTCAACTCCTGTCAGAGAGGCAGAGCCGCTGGTAAAGGCTCTTAGAATGAGAACGATAGACAGGCTTGGAACAGCATGCCCAATAGGTGAAGTTGCCTGATAGCTGAGAGACCCTGTCATTAGTTGAAAGATTCCGTAGAGCAAGAGAAAGACAGTACTGATGATAAAGAGATAGACAGGAATCATCAGTGAACTGGCAGATTCTTTTAAGCCCCGTAAATTCAAGAGCATAAGCAAGCAAACTAGAAAAATGGAAATGTGGAGGTTGTAAGGGTGGAGAGCAGGGAGAGCTGCTGTGATAGCATCGGCTCCAGATGACACCGATACCGCCACAGTCAGCATGTAGTCAACCAGCAGACTACCTCCAGCAATTAAGCCAAGTTCGGGAGATAGATTTTCTCGAGTAACCATATAGGCCCCTCCTCCTTGAGGGTAGGCATGGATGATTTGACGGTAGGAGACGGTCAGGCTAGCTAGGAGCAGGAGGACAAAGAGGCCGATAGGAAGACTCCACCATATCGCAAGAGGAGAGAGACTAGCCAAGACGAGGACTACTTGCTCAGGCCCATAGGCAATGGAAGATAGAGCGTCGCTTGACAACATGGCCAAGGCCTGCATTTTTCCCAGCAGACCTCCCTCGCCTTCTGTTAAGGACTTAAGAGGACGACCGATAAAGGTCTGTTTTAATTTTGTAAACATTGTATTTTCCTTTTCTGAAAATTTCAATAAGTGCTATTATACTGCTTTGGGAAAATAGCGTCAAGAGACGACGATGGATTTTAGAATATTTTGTACAGATGAGGAGAGAGGGCAGTTTTTTGGTATAATAGAAGATAGAAAACGAGGTTAGAAGAGATGATTTTTGATACACATACACACTTGAATGTAGAAGAATTTGCAGGTCATGAGGCAGAAGAAATCGCCTTAGCTGCTGAGATGGGTGTGACACAGATGAATATTGTTGGTTTTGATAAACCGACGATTGAGCGTGCCTTGGAGTTGGTAGATGAGTATGACCAGCTCTATGCGACTATTGGTTGGCATCCGACAGAAGCAGGGACTTACACGGAGGAGATTGAAGCCTACTTGCTTGATAAGCTCAAGCATCCCAAGGTTGTGGCTCTAGGTGAAATTGGTTTAGACTACCATTGGATGACAGCGCCAAAAGAGGTGCAGGAGCAGGTTTTTCGCCGTCAGATTCAGTTATCTAAGGACTTGGATTTGCCTTTTGTAGTTCATACCCGTGATGCGTTGGAAGATACCTATGAGATTATCAAGAGCGAGGGAGTTGGCCCTCGAGGTGGTATCATGCATTCTTTTTCGGGAACTCTTGAATGGGCAGAGAAGTTTATGGACCTTGGTATGACCATTTCCTTCTCAGGAGTGGTGACTTTCAAGAAGGCAACTGATATCCAAGAAGCTGCTAGAGAACTTCCTTTGGACAAGATTTTGGTGGAGACGGATGCTCCTTACTTGGCTCCTGTTCCTAAACGGGGTCGCGAAAACAAAACAGCCTATACTCGCTATGTAGTGGACTTTATCGCCGACTTGCGTGGTATGACGACAGAAGAGCTAGCGGCAGCAACGACTGCAAATGCAGAACGAATTTTTGGATTGGACAGCAAGTAATGAAAGAAAAAATTTCTCAAGTCATCGTGGTTGAAGGTCGCGATGATACGGCCAATCTCAAACATTACTTCGATGTAGAGACCTATGAGACCCGAGGTTCTGCCATCAATGATCAGGATATAGAGCGGATTCAACGTCTGCACCAACGTCATGGAGTTATTGTCTTTACAGACCCAGATTTTAATGGGGAGCGGATTCGGCGCATGATTATGACGGCCATTCCAACAGTTCAGCATGCCTTCCTCAAACGAGATGAAGCTGTTCCTAAGTCCAAAACCAAGGGGCGTTCTCTGGGAATTGAGCATGCCAGCTATGAAGACCTGAAAACGGCTCTAGCTCAGGTTACAGAACAATTTGAACATGAGAGTCATTTTGACATCAGTCGTAGCGACTTGATTCGCCTTGGTTTTCTAGCGGGAGCAGATAGCCGTAAGCGACGAGAATATCTAGGAGATGCTCTCCGAATCGGCTATTCTAACGGTAAGCAACTCCTCAAACGCCTAGAGTTGTTTGAGGTTACTTTGGCAGAAGTGGAAGAAGCTATGAAATCTTATGAGAACAGCTAAGCAGACCCCAAATGTAAGGGGAATGTGTTACAATAGTAGTAACAGATAATAGAAAAGAGAATAGATGAGAATTGCAGATTATAGCGTGACCAAGGCAGTGCTGGATCGTCACGGTTTTACCTTTAAAAAGTCCTTCGGGCAAAATTTCTTGACGGATACCAATATCCTTCAAAAGATTGTGGATACGGCTGAGATTGATGACCAGGTTAATGTCATCGAAATTGGCCCAGGTATTGGTGCCTTGACGGAGTTTTTGGCTGAGCGTGCAGCAGAAGTTATGGCCTTTGAGATCGACCACCGTTTGGTACCGATTTTGGCAGATACCCTACGTGATTTTGACAATGTGACCGTAGTCAACGAGGACATTCTCAAGGTCGATTTGGCGCAACATATCCAGAATTTCAAAAATCCTGACCTGCCAATCAAGGTAGTAGCCAACTTGCCTTACTACATCACGACGCCTATTCTCATGCACTTGATCGAGAGCGGAATTCCTTTTAGTGAGTTTGTGGTCATGATGCAGAAAGAAGTGGCGGACCGCATTTCAGCCCAGCCGAATACCAAGGCTTACGGTAGCTTGTCGATTGCGGTGCAGTATTACATGACTGCCAAGGTTGCCTTCATCGTGCCTCGTACGGTATTTGTGCCAGCGCCAAACGTGGACTCTGCTATTTTGAAAATGGTGCGTCGTCCAGAGCCAGCTGTAGCAGTAGAAGATGAGAACTTCTTCTTTAAGGTTTCCAAGGCTAGTTTCACTCATCGCCGCAAGACTTTATGGAATAACTTGACAGGTTACTTTGGTAAGAATGAAGAGGTCAAGGACAAACTGATCAAAGCTCTAGACCAAGCAGGCTTGTCACCAAGTGTACGTGGGGAAGCTCTCAGCTTGGAAGAATTTGCCAGCCTAGCAGATGCACTTAAAGGGCAAGGACTCTAAGATGCAGGGACAAATCATTAAAGCCTTGGCAGGCTTCTACTATGTAGAGAGTGAGGGCAAGGTTTATCAAACACGCGCGCGTGGGAATTTCCGTAAAAAAGGCCATACTCCTTACGTTGGGGACTGGGTAGATTTCTCTGCCGAGGAAAATTCAGAAGGCTATATCCTCAAGATTCACGAACGGAAAAACAGTCTGGTCCGTCCGCCTATTGTTAATATTGATCAAGCTGTAGTAATCATGTCCGTCAAGGAACCTGATTTTAACAGCAATTTGCTGGATCGTTTCTTGGTTCTTTTGGAGCATAAGGGCATCCATCCTATCATTTATATTTCTAAAATGGATTTGCTGGAAGATAGGTCAGAATTGGATTTTTACCAGCAGACCTATGGTGACATCGGCTATGACTTTGTGACCAGTAAAGAAGAACTTTTGCCCTTGTTAACAGGCAAGGTTACAGTCTTTATGGGGCAGACAGGTGTTGGGAAATCAACTCTTCTCAATAAAATCGCACCAGATCTCAATCTTGAAACAGGAGAAATCTCAGACAGTCTGGGTCGTGGGCGCCATACCACTCGAGCTGTTAGTTTTTATAATCTCAATGGAGGTAAAATCGCAGATACACCGGGATTTTCATCTCTGGATTATGAAGTATCAACAGCTGAAGACCTCAATCAGTCCTTTCCAGAGATTGCTAGTGTCAGCCGAAACTGCAAATTCCGTACTTGTACCCATACCCATGAGCCGTCCTGTGCAGTGAAGCCAGCAGTGGAAGAAGGGACTATTGCCAGCTTCCGTTTTGACAACTACCTGCAATTCCTCAGTGAAATTGAAAATCGCAGAGAAACCTATAAAAAAGTCAGCAAAAAAATTCCAAAATAAGGAGAAACCTATGTCTCAATACAAGATTGCTCCGTCAATTCTGGCAGCAGATTATGCCAACTTTGAACGTGAAATCAAACGCCTAGAAGCAACTGGGGCAGAATATGCCCATATCGATATCATGGATGGGCACTTTGTGCCACAAATCAGTTTTGGTGCAGGTGTGGTCGAAGCTCTTCGCCCTCATAGTAAGATGGTTTTCGATTGCCACTTGATGGTGTCAAACCCTGAGCATCATTTAGAAGACTTTGCGCGTGCGGGAGCGGATATCATCAGCATCCATGTGGAAGCAACGCCCCATATTCATGGTGCCCTCCAAAAAATTCGTTCACTCGGAGTTAAGCCTTCAGTCGTTATCAATCCTGGCACACCAGTTGAAGCCATCAAGCACGTCCTTCACCTAGTTGACCAAGTCTTAGTCATGACAGTTAACCCAGGCTTTGGTGGGCAAGCCTTTCTACCAGAGACCATGGATAAGGTCCGTGAGTTGGTTGCACTTCGTGAGGAAAAAGGCTTGAACTTTGAAATCGAAGTGGATGGCGGGATTGATGACCAAACTATTGCCCAAGCTAAAGAAGCTGGTGCGACTGTTTTTGTAGCAGGTTCCTATGTCTTTAAGGGAGATGTCAATGAGCGAGTACAAACTCTCAGAAAACAACTGGACTAGGGTTGCAGTTTTTGCAGGCGGAGACCGCGGCCATTATCGGACGGACTTTGATAGTTTTGTCGGTGTGGATCGAGGATCGCTCTGGGTTTTGGAAGAAAATCTACCTCTTGCTCTAGCGGTTGGAGATTTTGATTCTGTGACGGAAGAAGAGCGACAGGTGATTCAAAAACGTGCTCAGCATTTTGTCCAAGCCCGACCAGAAAAAGATGATACAGATTTGGAATTGGCTCTCTTAACCATCTTTGAGCAAAATCCTCAGGCTGAGGTTACTATTTTTGGTGCTTTGGGTGGCCGTATTGATCACATGCTGGCCAATGTTTTTCTTCCTAGCAATCCCAAGTTGGCGCCTTATATGCGCCAGATAGAAATTGAGGATGTGCAAAATTTGATTGCCTATTGTCCAGAAGGGACCAGTCAGCTAGAACCTCGTTTAGACTACGATTATCTAGCCTTTATGCCAGTTCGGGATAGCCAGCTGACCATTCTTGGTGCCAAGTATGAGTTGACAGAGGAAAATTTTTTCTTTAAAAAAGTGTACGCTTCTAACGAATATATAGATAGGGAAGTTTCGGTGACTTGCCCAGATGGCTATGTCGTCGTGCTGCATAGCAAGGACAGGAGGTAGGATGGAGACTGTATTATTACTATTATTAATCGCCAACCTAGCTGGACTCTTTCTCATTTGGCAAAGGCAAGATAAGCAGGAAAAACATCTAGCCAAGAGCTTGGAGGATCAGGCAGATCACTTGTCAGACCAGTTGGATTACCGCTTTGAACAAGCCAGACAAGCCAGCCAGTTAGATCAAAAAGATTTGGAAGTGGCTGTCAGTGACCGTTTGCAAGAAGTGCGAATCGACTTGCACCAAGGTCTGACGCAAGTCCGTCAAGAAATGACAGAGAATCTCCTCCAAACCAGAGACAAGACAGACCAACGTCTCCAAGCCTTGCAGGAATCAAATGAGCAACGTTTGGAACAAATGCGCCAGACGGTCGAGGAAAAGTTAGAAAAGACCTTGCAGACGCGCTTGCAGGCTTCCTTTGAGACGGTTTCCAAGCAACTGGAGTCGGTCAATCGTGGCCTTGGAGAAATGCAGACAGTTGCCCGCGATGTCGGAGCCCTCAACAAGGTTCTCTCTGGAACCAAAACGCGAGGGATTCTGGGAGAATTGCAACTGGGGCAAATCATCGAGGATATCATGACCCCTGCCCAGTATGAACGAGAATATGCAACGGTTGAAAACTCTAGTGAACGAGTGGAGTATGCCATCAAGTTGCCCGGACAAGGCGATCAGGAATACGTCTACCTACCAATTGACTCTAAGTTTCCACTGGCAGATTATTACCGTCTAGAAGAAGCCTATGAAGCAGGTGACAAGGACGAAATCGAACGCTGTCGTAAGTCACTCCTAGCCAGCGTCAAACGCTTTGCCAAGGATATCAGGAACAAGTATCTAGCACCGCCTCGGACAACTAATTTTGGAGTTTTGTTTGTTCCCACAGAAGGTCTCTACTCAGAAATTGTGCGCAATCCTGTCTTCTTTGATGACTTGAGGCGGGAGGAGCAGATTATTGTCGCAGGTCCAAGTACCCTATCAGCCCTTCTTAACTCCCTATCAGTTGGCTTCAAAACTCTCAATATCCAAAAGAGTGCCGACCATATTAGCAAGACTCTTGCCAGTGTAAAGACCGAGTTTGGCAAGTTTGGTGGTATTCTGGTAAAGGCACAAAAACATCTCCAACATGCCTCTGGCAATATTGATGAATTATTAAACCGTCGTACCACAGCTATCGAGCGAACGCTCCGTCACATTGAGTTATCAGAAGGTGAGCCTGCGCTTGATTTACTCCATTTCCAAGAAAATGAGGAAGAATATGAAGATTAGTCACATGAAAAAAGATGAGCTGTTTGAAGGCTTTTACCTAATCAAGTCAGCTGACCTGAGACAAACTCGCGCTGGGAAAAACTACCTAGCCTTTACCTTCCAAGATGATAGTGGCGAGATTGAAGGAAAACTCTGGGATGCCCAACCTCATAACGTTGAGGCCTATACTGCAGGTAAGGTTGTCCACATGAAAGGACGCCGAGAAGTTTATAACAACACCCCTCAAGTCAATCAAATTACCCTTCGCCTGCCTCAACCTGGTGAACCCAATGACCCAGCTGATTTCAAGGTCAAGTCGCCAGTTGATGTCAAGGAAATCCGTGACTACATGTCGCAAATGATTTTTAAAATTGAAAATCCTGTCTGGCAACGAATTGTCCGAAAGCTCTACACCAAGTATGATAAGGAATTCTACTCCTATCCAGCTGCCAAGACTAATCACCATGCCTTTGAAACGGGTTTGGCCTATCATACGGCGACCATGGTGCGTTTGGCAGATGCTATTAGCGAAGTTTATCCTCAGCTCAATAAGAGCCTGCTCTATGCGGGGATTATGCTGCATGACTTGGCTAAGGTCATCGAGTTGACGGGGCCAGACCAGACCGAGTACACAGTGCGAGGCAATCTTCTTGGGCATATTGCTTTGATTGATAGCGAAATTACTAAAACAGTTATGGAACTCGGTATCGATGATACCAAGGAAGAAGTCGTTTTGCTTCGTCACGTCATCCTCAGTCACCACGGCTTACTTGAGTATGGAAGCCCAGTCCGTCCACGCATGATGGAAGCAGAGATTATCCATATGATTGACAATCTGGATGCAAGCATGATGATGATGTCAACAGCTCTTGCTTTGGTGGATAAGGGAGAGATGACCAATAAAATCTTCGCTATGGACAATCGTTCCTTCTATAAACCAAATTTAGATTAATAATTTAAGAAAAACGAGCATTTTTTAGTATAAGAATGTTCGTTTTTTTATGTGAATATGGTATAATAGATAAAATATCAAAATTAAATGAAGTAGGAAATAGAAATGAAATTAAGAAGAAGTGATCGGATGGTTGTCATTTCCAACTATTTGATTAATAATCCTTATAAACTAACTAGTCTCAATACTTTTGCTGAAAAGTATGAATCTGCTAAATCATCCATCTCAGAAGATATCGTGATTATCAAACGCGCCTTTGAGGAAATTGAAATCGGTCATATCCAGACAGTAACTGGTGCTGGTGGTGGTGTCATTTTCACACCATCAATCTCAAGCCATGATGCCAAGGAAATGGTTGAGGACTTGCGTGCCAAGTTGTCAGAAAGTGACCGTATCTTGCCAGGTGGCTACATCTACCTGTCTGATTTGCTTAGCACACCAGCTATCTTGAAAAATATTGGTCGCATTATTGCCAAGAGTTTTATGGACCAAAAAATTGATGCGGTTATGACAGTAGCGACCAAGGGTGTTCCACTTGCAAATGCAGTTGCCAATGTCCTCAATGTTCCTTTTGTTATTGTGCGCCGTGACCTGAAAATTACCGAAGGTTCAACTGTTAGCGTCAACTATGTATCCGGTTCAAGTGGTGACCGTATCGAGAAAATGTTCCTTTCAAAACGCAGTCTCAAGGCAGGCAGCCGTGTCTTGATTGTGGATGACTTCTTGAAAGGCGGCGGAACTGTTAACGGGATGATTAGTCTCTTGCGTGAGTTCGACTCAGAACTGGCAGGTGTAGCGGTCTTTGCGGACAATGCCCAAGAAGAACGTGAAAAGCAGTTTGACTACAAGTCACTCTTGAAGGTAACCAATATTGATGTCAAGAACCAAGCCATCGATGTTGAGGTTGGCAATATCTTTGACGAAGATAAATAAGGGATAGAACTAAAGGTTGGAACGATTGTCCCAGCCTTTCTTTGCAAATAGAATAGAAGGAAACTTATGAAAACACCATTTATCAATAGAGAAGAGTTAGAAGCGATTGTTGCCGAGTTCCCAACTCCCTTTCACTTGTATGATGAGAAGGGGATTCGTGAGAAGGCAAGAGCTGTCAACCAAGCCTTTTCGTGGAACAAGGGATTTAAGGAATATTTTGCAGTTAAGGCAACTCCAACACCAGCTATCTTGAAAATCCTTCAAGAGGAAGGTTGTGGTGTGGACTGCTCTAGTTATGTAGAGCTTTTGATGAGCCATAAACTGGATTTTCCAGGTTCTGATATTATGTTCTCTTCTAACAACACGCCAGACAAGGAATATGCCTATGCGCGTGAATTGGGTGCAACCATTAACTTGGATGCCTTTGAAGATATTGAACATCTGGAGCGAGCGGCAGGCATTCCAGAAATCATTTCTTGTCGTTACAATCCTGGTGGTGTTTTTGAACTGGGAACAGATATTATGGACAATCCTGGCGAGGCTAAGTTTGGAATGACCAAGGATCAGCTCTTTGAAGCCTTTGCCATTTTGAAGAAAAAAGGAGCTAAGACTTTTGGGATTCACTCCTTCCTAGCGTCCAATACCGTGACCCATCTCTATTATCCAGAGTTGGCGCGTCAGCTTTTTGAATTGGCTGTTGAAATCAAGGAAAAGTTGGGCATTTCGCTAGATTTTATCAATCTTTCTGGCGGTATTGGTGTCAACTATCGTCCAGACCAGGAGCCGAACGATATCGCCTTGATTGGTGAGGGAGTTCGTAAGGTGTATGAAGAGGTCCTTACGCCAGCAGGTCTTGGTCAGGTCAAGATTTTTACAGAATTGGGTCGCTTTATGTTAGCTCCTCACGGTGCTTTGGTCACAAGAGTTACCCATAAGAAGAAAACCTACCGTACCTATCTAGGTGTGGATGCATCGGCAGTCAACCTCATGCGTCCAGCCATGTACGGAGCCTACCACCATATCACCAATCTGACTCATCCAGAAGGACCAGCTGAAGTGGTAGATGTGGTCGGTTCACTCTGTGAAAACAATGATAAATTTGCAGTGAATCGCGAATTGCCTCATACAGAAATCGGTGATTTGCTGGTCATTCATGATACAGGTGCTCACGGTTTTTCAATGGGCTACCAGTACAACGCTAAACTTCGTTCTGCGGAAATCCTCTATACCGAAGAAGGCAAAGCCCGTCAAATCCGCCGTGCAGAGCGCCCTGAGGACTATTTTGCAACCTTGTATGGCTTTGATTTTGAAGAATAAAATGATAAGTAATTGAAAATGAAATTGAAAAACAGATTGCTTTCTAAAAAATAGGCAAAAATCTTGTTTTTCCTTCAAGTCATGATATAATAAAACTATAAAACGTTTTCAAGGAAGGTAACGATATGTCTGAAGAAACAATTGATTATGGACAAGTGACAGGAATGGTGCATTCGACAGAAAGCTTTGGGTCAGTAGATGGGCCTGGTATTCGCTTTATTGTCTTTTTGCAGGGCTGTCACATGCGTTGCCAGTATTGCCATAACCCGGATACTTGGGCTATGGAGTCCAATAAGTCACGTGAACGGACGGTAGATGATGTCTTGGCAGAGGCCTTGCGCTACCGCGGTTTCTGGGGAAATAAAGGCGGGATTACAGTCAGTGGAGGAGAAGCCCTCTTGCAGATTGATTTCCTGATTGCCCTCTTCACTAAGGCTAAGGAACAAGGAATCCACTGTACCTTGGATACCTGTGCCCTTCCTTTCCGTAATAAACCACGTTACCTTGAGAAGTTTGACAAACTCATGGCTGTCACTGACTTGGTCCTCTTGGATATCAAGGAAATCAACGAAGAACAGCACAAGATTGTCACTAGCCAAACCAATAAAAACATCTTGGCCTGTGCCCAGTATCTATCAGATATTGGAAAACCTGTCTGGATTCGCCACGTGCTAGTTCCAGGATTGACAGACAGAGATGATGACTTGATTGAACTTGGTAAATTCGTCAAGACCCTTAAAAATGTGGATAAGTTTGAAATTCTACCTTATCACACCATGGGAGAATTCAAATGGCGTGAATTGGGAATTCCTTATTCCCTCGAAGGGGTTAAACCACCAACAGCAGACCGCGTCAAGAACGCTAAAAAACTCATGGATACCGAAAGTTATCAAGACTATATGAAACGTGTACATGGATAAAAAAGAAGCCTGATGGAAACATCGGGCTTTTGAGTTACAAAAAAAAGACTTAGCAAACTAGCTAAGCCTTTTTCTTCTTATCTCGAACGTTGTTTTCCAGCGTTGCGATTTTTGTGTTTTTTCTTGCTTGTGATAGCAGTTAGTTGTTCAGGGGTAACGTCTTTTCGTCCATTTGGTGTTGAGAAAGCACGTGCTTTTGGTGGATTCTTAGCCAATTCTTCACGGACTTTTTTGCGAAGTTTTGGACGAACGATATAGTTGACGATAAATTGTTGGAGAATCATCATGAAACCACCAACAACCCAGTAAAGTGTGACACTAGCTGGTGAGAAAAGGGAGAAGACGACGATCATGAGTGGGCTCATGTAGATCATTTTCTTGATTTGTTCTCTTTGCATTTCATCTTCTACTCCGTGAAGTGAAAGGAGCGATTGAAGATAGTAAAGAATACCAGCACAGGCAACCAAAATCATACTTGGAGAACCTAGAGGAATTCCTAGGTAGCTTGCTTGAGCAACACCTTCAGTATGTTGGGCAGCAAAGTAGATAGCTGAGAAGAAAGGCATTTGAAGGAGGATAGGGAAACATCCTACACCACCAAACATGCTGATGCCGTGCTCTTTTTGAGCAGCAAAGAGAGCTTGTTGGGCTTCTAGTTTTTCTTCTTGAGTTGTTGCTTCTTTGAGACGTGTTTGGTGTGGCTCAAGGACGTGCTTGAGGGCGTTCATCTTTTCAGAGTGAAGTGTTGCCTTCCATGATTGGTAGATACCAAGTGGCAAGATAATCAAGCGCACGATAATAGTTACGATGATGATAGCAACCCCAAAACCAAGTCCCTTGTCATTGGCGAAGTACTTAATGGCTTCAGCCATAGGCGCTCCGATAGTATTCCAAACCAATCCTGTTGGCTGTCCTGTGGTTTTATCGACATTGACACAGCCAGTTAAGACTAGTAACATAGCCACTCCCATAGCTGAGAGTGCAAAACGTTTAATAGATTTCACTGTTTTTATTCCTTCTTTAAAAATTATACCTTTCTATTCTACTGTTTTTTTACAAAATATACAATAGTTCTAGAGACCTAATTTGCGATTTTAAAGTCAGGGTAAGGAGGAAAGTTGCTCAGTTTGACATCTAAGTAGCTGACTTTTGAAAAAGGTGTTGGTCCTTTGCGGATTTCTTGGATAAATTTTGCCATGGTAGCAGATGAGTCTGCTTGGGCTAAAATTTCCACTGTGCCATCGTCGTTATTCCATACTCGACCTGTGATGCCACCAATTTCAAGTGCCAAGCTGTAAACACCCCAACGAAAGCCGACTCCCTGTACCCTACCTTGGGCAATCATTCTAACCTTTTGCATACCAAACCCCTTTGATTGTGTTATAATATTTCTATGACTATTATAACCTCAAAAGCCAATTCTGTGGTAAAAAATGCCAAGAAATTACACCAAAAAAAATACCGCAAGTCTGCTTATTTGATTGAAGGCTGGCACTTGTTTGAAGAAGCTGTTCAAGCTGGAGTGACGATTGAGAAAATCTTTGCCCTAGAAAGTTACCGAAATCAGTTAGCTGCTTTTTCGCAAACTGTCTGGGTGTCAGAGGATATTTTGCTAGATTTGGCGGATTCTCAGACTCCACAGGGAATTGTTGCGGTGGTTCAAAAAGAAGAAGTAGGACAAGCTGATTTGAGTCAGGGTAAGTTCTTGTTTTTGGAAGATGTGCAAGATCCTGGTAATGTGGGAACGATCATTCGGACTGCGGATGCAGCAGGTTTTACTGGAGTAATTGTTTCAGAAAAGTCGGCAGATATCTATAGTCTCAAGACTCTACGTTCCATGCAAGGCAGTCATTTTCATCTGCCCATTTACCGGATGTCTAGTCAAGCTCTTCTTAAGGAAACCAAAGAGGCAGGTATCCCTGTGCTAGCAACAACCCTATCTAAAGATTCTGTTGATTACAGAGAACTGCCTCCTATAGAAAATTTTGTACTAGTCATGGGAAATGAGGGTCAAGGAATTAGTTCCCTCATGGCTGAAAGTGCAGATCAGTTAGTCCATATTAGCATGAAGGGGCAGGCAGAGAGTCTGAATGTTGCCGTTGCGGCCGGTATTTTAATTTTCCATTTAAGCTAATTTTAACTTTCTTTGTTATAATCAAGGAAAGATGTTCATAGAAAAGGAGAAAAGATGAATCACACTATTATTCATGACCGCGCAGGTCTCAATCAATTTTACGCTAAGGTTTATGCCTTTGTTGGTCTGGGGATTGGGCTATCAGCCTTGGTATCTGGCCTCATGTTGACGGTCTTTCAGTCTCAGTTGGTTTACTTTTTGATGCAGGGACGTCTCTGGTTGACCATTGCTACTTTTGCGGAGTTGGCCTTGGTTTTCGTTGCCAGCAGTATGGCTTCAAGAAATAGTCCAGCTGCTCTTCCAGTATTTTTACTTTACTCAGTATTAAACGGCTTTACCCTTAGTTTTGTGGTGGCCTTCTATACTCCGGGTACGGTTTTATCTGCCTTTGTATCGAGCGCCCTTCTCTTCTTTGTCATGGCGGCAGTTGGTATCTTCACCCAGAAAGACTTGAGTGGCCTTGGTCGAGCAATGATGGCAGCTCTCATTGGTTTACTGATTGCTATGGTAGTTAATATTTTCTTGGCTAGTGGCTTCTTTGATTATATGATTAGCGTAGCCATGGTCTTGGTCTTCTCTGGGCTGATTGCTTGGGACAACCAAAGAATTCGTCTCGCTTATGAACAATCACAAGGTCGTGTAGCGACAGGCTGGGTTGTGTCAATGGCTCTCAGTATCTATCTTGATTTTATCAATCTCTTCCTAAGTATTTTACGTATCTTCGGTCGTAATGACTAGAAGGTACCTAACATCAGTGTTCGAAGGAGCACTGATTTTTTTCGTATTTGCTCTTTCCTTTTCTTGAAAATAGGTGTATAATGCTTTTAATTAATTTTTTGAGGAGTAGTTTATGAAGAAAAGTTTTATCCATCAACAAGAAGAGATTTCCTTTGTCAAAAACACTTTTACCCAGTATTTGAAAGATAAGTTAGAAGTTGTAGAAGTTCAAGGTCCTATCTTGAGCAGGGTCGGCGACGGGATGCAGGACAACTTATCAGGTGTGGAGAACGCCGTATCGGTCAAGGTTCTCCAAATCCCTGATGCTACTTATGAAGTGGTGCACTCCCTTGCTAAATGGAAACGCCATACCTTGGCTCGTTTTGGTTTCGGTGAAGGTGAAGGTCTTTTCGTCCACATGAAGGCCCTTCGTCCAGACGAGGATTCGCTGGATGCGACCCACTCTGTTTATGTTGACCAGTGGGACTGGGAGAAAGTTATCCCAAATGGTAAACGGAATATCGCTTATCTAAAAGAAACCGTTGAGAAGATTTACAAGGCTATTCGCCTTACTGAGTTAGCTGTTGAAGCCCGCTATGACATTGAGTCTATCTTGCCAAAACAAATCACTTTTATTCACACAGAAGAGTTGGTCGAGCGCTACCCAGACTTGACACCGAAAGAACGTGAAAATGCTATTTGTAAAGAATTTGGAGCAGTCTTCTTGATCGGTATCGGTGGTGAACTACCAGACGGTAAACCGCACGATGGACGTGCACCAGACTACGATGACTGGACAAGTGAGTCTGAAAATGGCTACAAGGGTCTGAATGGTGATATTCTTGTCTGGAATGAGTCGCTGGGGGGAGCCTTTGAGTTGTCTTCTATGGGGATTCGTGTAGATGAAGAAACCCTTCGTCGTCAGGTTGCCATCACAGGTGATGAAGACCGCTTGGAATTGGAATGGCATAAGGCTTTGTTGAATGGCCTATTCCCATTGACAATCGGTGGAGGAATTGGGCAATCTCGTATGGCCATGTTCCTACTTCGCAAGAAACACATCGGAGAAGTGCAAACAAGTGTTTGGCCTCAGGAAGTCCGCGATACTTATGAAAATATTTTGTAGAGAATCGAACCGCAAGGTTCGGTTTTCTTTCTCTTTTCGCCCATAATTTGGTATAATAAACGGTATGAAAATCGTATCAGGAATCTATGGGGGACGTCCCCTCAAGACACTAGAAGGAAAGACGACAAGACCTACTTCGGATAAGGTTAGGGGAGCCATTTTTAACATGATTGGTCCCTACTTTGAAGGGGGACGAGTCTTGGACCTTTATGCAGGTAGTGGTGGTTTATCTATCGAGGCAGTATCGCGTGGCATGTCCAGCGCTGTTTTGGTGGAGCGAGACCGTAAGGCTCAGGCTATCGTGGCTGAAAATATTCAGATGACCAAGGAAGTTGGGAAATTTCAACTCCTCAAGATGGATGCAGAAAGGGCGTTGGAACAGATATCTGGGGAATTTGACCTCATTTTCTTAGATCCTCCTTATGCCAAGGAACAAATCGTAGCAGATATTGAAAAAATGGCTGAGAAAGAGCTTTTTTCTGAAGATGTCATGGTTGTGTGTGAGACGGATAAGGCCGTTGAACTTCCAGAAGAAATTGCCTGTCTGGGCATATGGAAGGAAAAGATTTATGGAATTAGTAAGGTGACAGTCTATGTCAGATAAGATTGGATTATTCACAGGCTCATTTGATCCGATGACAAATGGGCATCTGGATATCATTGAACGGGCGAGCAGACTCTTTGATAAGCTCTATGTGGGTATTTTTTTTAATCCCCACAAACAGGGATTTCTCCCTATCGAAAATCGTAAACGGGGATTAGAAAAGGCTGTGAAACATTTGGAAAATGTTGAAGTTGTGTCTTCTCATGATGAATTGGTGGTTGATGTCGCAAAAAGACTGGGTGCTACTTGTCTAGTGCGGGGGTTGAGGAATGCAGCGGATTTGCAATATGAAGCCAGTTTTGATTACTACAACCATCAGCTGTCTCCTGATATAGAGACCATTTATTTACATAGTCGACCTGAACATCTCTATCTCAGTTCATCCGGTGTTAGAGAGCTTTTGAAGTTTGGTCAGGATATTGCTTGCTATGTTCCCGAGAGTATTTTGGAGGAAATAAGAAATGAAAAAAAAGATTAGATGGCCTTTATATGTCATTGCGGCCTTGATAGCGACTTTCTTGGCATTTGTAGTGCCTTTGCCCTACTATATAGAAGTTCCAGGTGGTTCGGAAGATATTCGCCAAGTCCTTAAAGTAAATGACACAGAAGATAAGGAAGCTGGGGCCTATCAATTCGTTACGGTTGGTGTCCAGCACGCTACTTTAGCCCATATGATTTATGCTTGGTTGACGCCTTTTACAGATATTCGTAGTGCTCAGGAGACTACAGGTGGTTCTTCCGATGTTGAATTTATGCGGATCAATCAATTCTACATGCAAACATCGCAAAATATGGCCAAGTATCAAGGGCTAAAAACAGCTGGTAAGGATATTGAACTTAAATATCTTGGGGTTTATGTTTTGACTGTGACAGATAATTCGACCTTTAAAGGGATTCTTAACATCTCCGATACGGTCACAGCAGTCAATGATCAAACCTTTGACAGTTCAAAAGACTTGATTGATTACGTCAATTCTCAAAAACTAGGGGACTCCGTCAAGGTCACCTATGAAGAGGATGGGCAAACCAAGTCTGCAGAAGGTAAGATTATCACCTTGGAAAATGGCAAAAATGGGATTGGAATCGGCTTGATTGACCGTACAGAAGTAACCAGTGATGTCCCAATTCGCTTTTCAACAGCTGGTATCGGCGGGCCAAGTGCAGGTCTTATGTTTAGTCTAGCTATCTATACTCAAATAGCTGACCCTGGTCTTAGAAATGGCCGTATCGTTGCCGGTACAGGTACCATTGACCGCGATGGTAATGTAGGGGACATTGGAGGTATTGATAAGAAAGTTGTAGCTTCGGCTAGAGAAGGTGCCGCGATTTTCTTTGCCCCAGATAACCCTGTTAGCGAAGAAGAAAAGACAGCACATCCTGATGCTAAAAACAACTACCAAACAGCCCTAGAAGCAGCTAAAACAATCAAGACAGATATGAAAATCGTGCCTGTTAAAACCCTACAAGATGCAATTGATTACTTGAAAAACAATCCCTAGTTTTTGAGTGAAGTTTCCAAACTAGCGCACAAACAGAGAAGATGGTATAATAGTCAAATGGTTCAATTATTATTCACTCTAAGCAGTCACATGCTCTTTATTTATGTGAGTTTTTACCTTTTAAAAGATCTTGTTAGATGGGAAAAGGTTTTAAAAGTGACAACTGAGAATACAGGAAAAGTTCGTTTATTGATAGCTCTTTTCAGTATTGTGATGGGCTACATCTTGAGTTCTTTCTTTATCAGCCTATATCAGTTGTGGCAAGAAGCGCTTAGAGGACTATTATAAAATCAAATGTAAAGGAAATAAGTATGGAAAAAATTGTGGTTCAAGGTGGTGATAATCGTCTGGTAGGAAGTGTTACGATCGAAGGAGCAAAGAATGCAGTCTTGCCTTTGTTGGCAGCGACTATTCTAGCAAGTGAAGGAAAGACCGTCTTGCAGAATGTTCCTATCTTGTCAGATGTTTTCACTATGAATCAGGTGGTTCGCGGTTTAAATGCCAAGGTGGATTTTAATGAAGAAGCTCATCTTGTTGAGGTGGACGCGACTGGCGATATCACTGAGGAAGCTCCTTACAAGTATGTCAGCAAGATGCGTGCATCTATCGTTGTCTTGGGACCAATTCTTGCCCGTGTAGGCCATGCTAAGGTATCCATGCCAGGTGGTTGTACGATTGGTAGCCGCCCTATTGATCTTCATTTGAAAGGTCTAGAAGCTATGGGGGCTAAGATTAGTCAGACAGCTGGTTATATCGAAGCCAAGGCTGATCGCTTACATGGAGCTCATATCTATATGGATTTCCCAAGTGTTGGTGCTACTCAGAACTTGATGATGGCAGCGACGCTGGCTGATGGGGTCACAGTGATTGAAAATGCTGCGCGTGAGCCTGAGATTGTGGACCTAGCCATTCTCCTCAATGAAATGGGAGCTAAGGTTAAGGGTGCTGGTACAGAGACCATTACCATTACCGGTGTTGAGAAACTTCATGGTACGACTCACAATGTAGTGCAAGACCGTATCGAAGCCGGAACCTTTATGGTAGCTGCTGCCATGACTGGTGGTGATGTCTTGATTAAAGACGCTGTCTGGGAGCACAACCGTCCCTTGATTGCCAAATTGCTTGAAATGGGAGTGGAAGTGATAGAGGAGACTGAAGGAATTCGAGTTCGCTCTCAACTAGAAAATCTAAAAGCTGTTCATGTGAAAACCTTGCCCCACCCAGGATTTCCAACAGATATGCAGGCCCAATTTACAGCCTTGATGACCGTCGCAAAAGGGGAATCAACTATGGTGGAGACAGTTTTCGAAAATCGTTTCCAACATCTAGAAGAAATGCGTCGCATGGGCTTGCACTCTGAGATTATCCGTGATACAGCTCGTATTGTTGGTGGACAAGCTTTGCAGGGAGCAGAAGTTCTTTCAACTGACCTTCGTGCCAGCGCAGCCTTGATTTTGACAGGTTTGGTAGCGCAAGGAGAAACTGTAGTTGGTAAATTGGTTCACTTGGATAGAGGTTATTACCGTTTCCATGAGAAGTTGGCGCAGCTAGGTGCTAAGATTCAACGGATTGAGGCAAGTGATGAAGATGAATAAGAAATCAAGCTACGTAATCAAGCGTTTACTTCTAGTCATTTTGGTGCTGTTTTTAGGTGCTCTAGCCCTAGGAATTGGCTTAATGGTAGGTTATGGAATTTTGGGCAAGGGTCAAGATCCATGGGCTATCCTGTCTCCAGCAAAATGGCAGGAATTGATTCATAAATTTACAGGAAATTAGGCTGGAGAACCAGTCTTTTTCTAGAGATAAGGAGAAAAATGGATAAAAAAACAAGACAGACACTGATTGGACTGCTAGTGTTATTACTCTTATCTGCGGGAAGCTATTATGTCAAGCAGATGCAGTCGACAGCTAATAGTCCTAAAACAAAGGTTAGTCAGAAAAAACAAGTGTCGGAAGCTCCTAGTCAAGCATTGGCAGAAAGTGTCTTAACAGATGCAGTCAAAAGCCAAATAAAAGGGAGTCTGGAGTGGAATGGCTCAGGTGCTTTTATCGTCAATGGTAATAAAACAAATCTAGATGCCAAGGTTTCAAGTAAGCCCTACGCTGATAATAAAACAAAGACAGTGGGCAAGGAAACAGTGCCAACCGTAGCAAATGCCCTCTTGTCTAAGGCTACTCGTCAGTACAAGAATCGTGAAGAAACTGGGAATGGTTCGACTTCATGGACTCCTCCAGGCTGGCATCAGGTTAAGAATCTAAAGGGTACTTATACCCATGCGGTCGATAGAGGTCACTTGTTAGGCTATGCCTTAATCGGTGGCTTGGATGGTTTTGATGCCTCGACAAGCAATCCTAAAAACATTGCTGTTCAAACAGCCTGGGCAAATCAGGCGCAAGCCGAGGATTCGACTGGTCAAAACTACTATGAAAGCATGGTACGTAAGGCCTTGGATAAAAACAAGCGTGTCCGTTACCGTGTAACCCTTTACTACGCTTCGAATGAGGATTTAGTTCCTTCAGCTTCACAGATTGAAGCCAAGTCTTCAGACGGAGAATTGGAATTTAATGTTCTAGTTCCCAATGTTCAAAAAGGGCTTCAACTGGATTACCGAACTGGAGAAGTGACTGTTACTCAGTAAAATACAAAATAAACTCCTATGTCACTTGTGGATATAGGAGTTCTTTCTTACTAGTTTAAGCAGAGCTACAATAGACACTGATACTCAATGAAAATCAAAGTGCAAACTAGGAAGCTAGCCGCAGCTTGCTCAAAGCACAGCTTTGAGGTTGCAGATGAAGCTGACGTGGTTTGAAGAGATTTTCGAAGAGTATGAGAAAAAATAATATGTACTGAGCTAATTTTTGTGATATAATAAAGGATAAGATACTATTTTAGGAGAAGAACTATGGAAGACCCAAGTAGTCAGAATTTGTTGCTACAATTTGTTTTATTGTTTATCTTGACGGTATTAAATGCCTTTTTCTCAGCCACAGAAATGGCTATGGTTTCACTAAATCGTGCGCGGGTTGAACAAAAGGCAGAAGAAGGAGATAGACGCTATATCCGTCTGCTGAAGGTACTAGAAAATCCTAACCACTTTTTATCAACCATTCAAGTAGGAATTACCCTGATTACGATCTTATCAGGGGCGAGTTTGGCAGAAACTCTGGGACGAGAAATTGCATCTTGGCTTGGAAATGGCGAAACAGCTTATGCCGTTGCAAGTTTTCTATCTTTAGCATTTTTGACTTATATTTCCATCGTTTTTGGGGAATTGTATCCTAAGAGAATCGCTCTTAATCTAAAGGATGCTTTAGCGATTCGTACAGCGCCAGTTATCATTGGCCTGGGGAAACTAGTTAGTCCCTTTGTCTGGCTCTTATCTGCGTCTACCAATCTTTTGAGTCGTTTGACTCCAATGACCTTTGACGATGCTGACGAAAAAATGACCCGTGATGAAATTGAGTACATGCTGACAAATAGTGAAGAAACACTTGATGCTGACGAAATTGAGATGTTACAGGGGATTTTTTCACTGGACGAATTGATGGCCAGAGAAGTCATGGTTCCTCGGACAGATGCTTTCATGGTCGATATTCAGGATGATAATCAGGCTATTATTGAAAGTATTTTAAAGCAAAATTATTCTCGTATCCCTGTCTATGATGGAGACAAGGATAATGTAATCGGTTTGATTCATACCAAGCGCTTACTCAATGCAGCCTTTGTGGATGGCTTTGATAATATTGTTTGGAGACGTATTTTACAGACACCGCTTTTTGTACCAGAGACGATTTTTGTGGATGATCTCTTGAAAGCTCTTCGCAATACGCAAAATCAAATGGCAATCTTGCTGGATGAATACGGTGGGATGGCTGGTTTGGTAACCCTAGAAGACCTCTTAGAGGAAATCGTAGGGGAAATTGACGATGAAACAGATAAGGCTGAAATCGAAGTTCATAAAATTGGAGAAGACACCTATATCGTTCAAGGTACCATGAATCTAAATGATTTTAATGACTACTTTGATGTTGAACTGGAAAGTGATGACGTTGATACCATCGCTGGTTATTATTTGACAGGAGTTGGGACCATTCCAACGACTGAGAAACTCAGCTATGAATTGGTCAGCCAAAACAAACAGCTTATCCTAACCAATGATAAAGTGAAAAATGGACGTGTTACCAAGGTAAAAGTTCAAGTCACAGAAGTCGAAATAGAAGAAGAAACAGAGTAAATTAGAGGCTTTTGTCATCATGAGTGACAAAGCTTTTTTCAGTTGAGTTTAAAAGGGAATTGTATCCTAGGAAAGCTCTGCCCCAATTTGCCCCAAAAGTTTTTTAAAGTTAACCTTGTTTATCTCAAGAAAAATAAAAAAGCCCTATTTTACGGGCTTTTTGTCTTGATAAATTCCGATTAATTCGGCATTGAAAGGCGGTAGACGGATTTGAACCGACGATCAAGCTTTTGCAGAGCCGTGCCTTACCACTTGGCTATACCGCCTTAACGTTTATTATTATACCTTGAAAATGATTTTCAGTCAATAGCTTTTTCAGATTTTTTGTATCAATAAGCCTAAATATTCTGAAAATTCGTTTACTTTTCTTAAAATCTATGGTATAATTGATGATAACCTATACTTTATAAGAGGAGTAAAGAAATGAAAAAAAGTCAAGTGCTTGCTGTAGCAGGAGCTACCTTATTAGCGTCAGGAGTTCTAGCTGCGTGTTCAAACACTAGTTCAAATAATGCTAAACTAGCAAAAGATTACCAATATGTTTATCAAACAGATCCAGAAACCTTGGATTATATTGTTAGCAATATTGATTCAACATCTTTCATCACAACAAATGCTGTAGATGGTTTGTTGGCTAACGATAAATATGGTAACCTGGTTCCTTCTATTGCTGAATCATGGACAGTTTCAAAAGATGGTTTGACTTATACCTATAAAATCCGTAAGGATGCTAAATGGGTGACAGCAGAGGGAGAAGAATACGCTCCTGTAACTGCTAAAGACTTCGTTACTGGTTTGAAACACGCCGTAGATGGAAAATCAAAAGGACTTTCAATCGTTAGCTCTTCTATTAAGGGATTAGAAGCCTATATCAAGGGTGAAACAAGCGATTTTTCAACCGTTGGAGTAAAAGCGCTTGATGATCAAACACTAGAATATACCTTGAACAAGCCAGAAACTTTCTGGAATGACAAGACCACTAGTGGTGTTTTGATGCCGGTTAATGAAGAATTCTTAACTTCAAAAGGGGAAGGATTTGGTGCCCCAACCGATGCTAACTCTATTCTTTATAACGGTCCATTTGTCTTAAAATCTGTAACTCCAAAATCATCTATCGAGATGGCTAAAAATGATGCTTACTGGGACAAAGAAAATGTAAAAATTGAGAACGTTAAGTTCACTTTCTGGGATGGTAAGGACCAAGATGTGATTGCCAAAGGTTTTGCTGATGGTCAATATAGCAAGGCTCGTATCTTCCCTACAAGTTCTACATATGAAAAATATGCAGCTGACTTTAAAGATAACATTTACTTTAATGAACCAGGAGCGGGTGTTGCAACTGTCAGCTTGAACTATGGCCGTACAACCTATAATCATACTGCCAAAACAAGTGATGCTCAAAAGACATCTACTCAGAAAGCATTGCTAAACAAGGAATTCCGTCAAGCCTTGAACTTTGCTGTCGATCGCAATTCTTACTCAGCTCAAACAAATGGTACTGATGGAGCTGCAGTAGCCATCCGTAATACATTTGCACCATATAATCTTCAAGTTGGTAAGAAAGCATTTGGTGAATTGGTACAAGATAGCTTGGCTAAGACAAATTCTTCTACTTGGTCAAACGTGTCTCTAGCAGATTCTCAAAATGGCCTTTACAATGAAGAAAAAGCTAAAGAAGTCTTTGCTAAAGCAAAATCAAGTCTACAAGCTGAAGGTGTTGAATTCCCAATCCACTTGGATGCCTTGGTTATCCAAGAATCAACAGCGGTTGTAAACCGTGTTCAATCATTGAAACAATCAATTGAAAAAGTATTGGGTTCAGATAATGTTGTTGTAGACTTACAACAAATGACTCAAGCGGAAGCTTTACCAATTTCATTTAGCGCTCCAACAGCTAAAGAGCAAGACTGGGATATCCATACCTTGCTAGGATGGAACCCTGACTATCAAGATCCTTCTACTTTCTTGGATCAATTCGTCCTTAAGGGAGGAAGCACTCGTCTTTACCTTGGTATTGACCAAAACACAGATGCATCAGTAGTAAGCAAACTTGGTTTAGCTGACTATGGAAAATTACTTGATGACGCAAACAGCGAAAACCAAGATGTTCAAAAACGTTATGAAAAATACGCGGTGGCACAAGCTTGGTTGACTGACAATGCTTTGACAATTCCAGTAATGGCTTCTCCTAAAGAAACAGCCGTTTCATATGTTTCAAAAGTTCTACCATTTAGCTCTTCATATTCAGTAGCCGGTCTTAAAGGTGAAAATTCAGGATACTTGAAGTACACTGAAGTTGGTGAAAAAGCAATCACCAAAGAAGAGTATGAAAAAGCTCGTGAAAAATGGTTGAAAGAAAAGACTGAGTCAAACGAGAAAGCTCAAAAAGAATTGGCAAGTCATGTGAAGTAAATAATTTTCAATAGAACTTTCTCTCCATGAGGAGAAGGTTCTTTTGGGATTTTTAAAGGAAATGATATGAAAAAATATATTTTTATGCGTGTTTTGCGGTCATTGGTTTCTATCTTCTTAGTAACAACCTTGACTTACACGATTATTTATACAATGGTTCCTCGAAAATTGATTTTCAAACAGGATACCAACTATAACAAGATTGCAACAACTGCTGATAAACGTGATAACTATGAGAATACCGTTTATGAGCGTATGGGCTATATCGAGTACTACGATACCAAAGAGTTGCAAGAAAAAGCTAGCCAGATGGATGCTTCTGTAACAGTTGAAGCCAATGACACCAACAAGGCTATCTATGAAAAATACATCAAACAAATCGGTCATGGTTGGACCTTGGGAGAATTTACTGAAAGTGGCCAATTCTACGCTACTCGTGAAATCCCGATTTTTGAACGTGTTTTTCACTTCTATGCTAACTTGATTGACATTGACCATACTAATAAAATTCAAGACCCTGAAAACCCAGACTTGAAACGTTACCTTCGTTTCGAAAATGATCCAGCGATCGGATGGTCATTGGTTGGTTCAGGAACTAAGCACAAATATCTCTTGTACTTCAACAGTCAGTTCCCATTTGTGCATCAAAACTTTGTGAACATTAATTTAGGTGATTCTTATCCAACCTATGCTAATAGCCCTGTTTTACAGGTTATTACTCAGGGACAAGGGCAAACAAAAACGGCTCAAGTTCAGTTCCCAACAGGTAAGAAAACTTCTTCTGTAAATATATACTCAAGAACCTACAAATCACCTAGTCAGGCTGATTCTCGTGAAGTAGCCAACTACGGAAAAGATGATCCTTATACAGCTACAGAAAGTAACTACCAATATCCTTCAATGATTGCCAGCTCTGCTGTTGTAGGATTGATCGGTTTGGTGATTTCTTATGCGATTGCCGTGCCACTTGGTTCAGCTATGGCTCGCTTCAAGAATACTTGGATTGATAGCTTCTCAACAGGGGCTTTGACCTTCTTGATGGCTCTTCCAACCATTGCCTTGGTTTATATCGTTCGTTTGGCTGGTTCTTCAATTGGCTTGCCAGATTCATTCCCTATCTTGGGTGCTGGAGATTGGCGTTCGTATGTTTTACCAGCAGTTATCCTTGGTTTGTTGGGTGCTCCTGGTACAGCCATTTGGATTCGTCGTTACATGATTGACTTGCAATCACAGGACTTTGTTCGTTTTGCTCGTGCAAAAGGTTTGTCTGAAAAAGAAATTTCAAACAAACACATCTTTAAAAATGCCATGGTTCCGCTGGTTTCAGGAATTCCTGGTGCTGTTATCGGGGTTATCGGTGGTGCAACCCTTACTGAAACAGTCTTCGCCTTCCCAGGTATGGGTAAAATGTTGATTGACTCTGTAAAAGCATCTAATAACTCTATGGTCGTAGGTCTTGTCTTCATCTTTACATGTATTTCTATCTTCTCACTTCTTTTGGGAGATATTTGGATGACGATTATTGACCCACGTATTAAATTGACTGAGAAAGGAGGCAAATAATGTCTACAATCGATAAAGAAAAATTTCAATTTGTAAAACGTGACGATTTTGCCTCTGAAGCCATTGATGCGCCAGCATATTCTTACTGGAAATCAGTATTTAGACAATTTATGAAGAAGAAATCAACTGTAGTCATGTTGGGAATCTTGGTAGCTATCATTTTGATGAGTTTCATCTACCCAATGTTTTCTAAGTTTGATTTTAATGATGTCAGCAAAGTAAACGACTTTAGTGCTCGTTATATCAAGCCAAATGCAGAGCATTGGTTCGGTACAGACAGTAACGGTAAATCGCTCTTTGACGGTGTCTGGTTCGGAGCTCGTAACTCTATCCTCATTTCTGTAATTGCAACAGTGATTAACTTGGTTATCGGTGTCTTTGTCGGCGGTATTTGGGGAATTTCAAAATCAGTTGACCGTGTCATGATGGAAGTTTACAACGTCATCTCAAACATCCCATCTCTTTTGATTGTCATTGTCTTGACTTACTCAATCGGAGCTGGATTCTGGAATCTGATTTTTGCCATGAGTGTGACGACATGGATTGGGATTGCCTTCATGATCCGTGTGCAAATCTTACGTTATCGTGACTTGGAATACAACTTGGCGTCACGTACTTTGGGAACACCAACCTTGAAGATTGTTGCCAAAAACATCATGCCACAATTGGTATCTGTTATTGTGACAACCATGACTCAAATGCTTCCAAGCTTTATCTCATACGAAGCCTTCTTGTCATTCTTCGGTCTTGGATTACCAATTACAGTGCCAAGTTTGGGTCGTTTGATTTCAGATTATTCACAAAACGTAACAACTAATGCTTACTTGTTCTGGATTCCATTGACAACTCTTGTCTTGGTATCCTTGTCCCTTTTCGTAGTTGGTCAAAACTTAGCGGATGCTAGTGATCCACGTACACATAGATAGGAGTAGAAATGACAAAAGAAAAAAATGTAATTTTGACTGCTCGCGATATTGTCGTGGAATTTGACGTTCGTGACAAAGTATTGACAGCCATTCGCGGCGTTTCCCTTGAACTAGTTGAAGGAGAAGTATTAGCCTTGGTAGGTGAGTCAGGATCAGGTAAATCTGTTTTGACAAAGACCTTCACAGGTATGCTCGAAGAAAATGGTCGTATTGCTCAAGGTAGCATTGACTACCGTGGTCAAGACTTGACAGCCTTATCTTCTCACAAGGATTGGGAACAAATTCGTGGTGCTAAGATTGCGACTATCTTCCAGGATCCAATGACTAGTTTGGACCCAATTAAAACAATTGGTAGTCAGATTACAGAAGTTATTGTAAAACACCAAGGAAAAACAGCTAAGGAAGCAAAAGAATTGGCCATTGACTACATGAATAAGGTTGGGATTCCAGACGCAGATAGACGTTTTGATGAATACCCATTCCAATATTCTGGAGGAATGCGTCAACGTATCGTTATTGCTATTGCCCTTGCCTGCCGACCTGATGTCTTGATCTGTGATGAGCCAACGACAGCCTTGGATGTGACCATCCAAGCACAGATTATTGATTTGCTCAAATCATTACAAAACGAGTACCATTTCACAACAATCTTTATCACTCACGACCTTGGTGTGGTGGCAAGTATTGCGGATAAGGTAGCGGTTATGTATGCAGGAGAAATCGTTGAGTATGGAACTGTTGAGGAAGTCTTCTATGAACCTCGCCATCCATATACATGGAGTCTCTTGTCTAGCTTGCCTCAGCTTGCTGATGATAAAGGGGATCTTTACTCAATCCCAGGAACACCTCCGTCACTTTATACTGACCTGAAAGGGGATGCCTTTGCCTTGCGTTCAGACTATGCAATGCAAATTGACTTCGAACAAAAAGCTCCTCAATTCTCAGTATCAGAGACACATTGGGCTAAAACTTGGCTACTTCATGAGGATGCTCCAAAAGTAGAAAAACCAGCTGTGATTGCAAATCTCCATGATAAGATTCGTGAAAAAATGGGATTTGCCCATCTGGCAGACTAGGAGGAAGGAAATGTCTGAAAAATTAGTAGAAATCAAAGATTTAGAAATTTCCTTCGGTGAAGGAAGTAAGAAGTTTGTCGCGGTTAAAAATGCTAACTTCTTTATCAATAAGGGAGAAACTTTCTCGCTTGTTGGTGAGTCAGGTAGTGGGAAAACAACTATTGGTCGTGCTATCATCGGTCTAAATGACACAAGTAATGGTGATATCATTTTTGATGGTCAAAAGATTAATGGTAAGAAATCGCGCGAACAAGCTGCGGAATTGATTCGTCGTATTCAGATGATTTTCCAAGACCCTGCAGCAAGTTTGAATGAACGTGCTACTGTTGATTATATTATTTCTGAAGGTCTTTACAATCACCGTCTGTTTAAGGATGAAGAAGAACGTAAAGAGAAAGTTAAAAATATTATCCGTGAAGTGGGTCTGCTTGCTGAGCATTTGACTCGTTATCCTCATGAGTTTTCAGGTGGTCAACGTCAACGTATCGGTATTGCCCGTGCCTTGGTCATGCAACCGGACTTTGTTATTGCGGATGAGCCAATTTCAGCCCTGGACGTTTCTGTACGTGCCCAAGTCTTGAACTTGCTCAAAAAATTCCAAAAAGAGCTCGGTTTGACCTATCTCTTCATCGCCCATGACTTGTCTGTCGTTCGCTTTATTTCCGATCGAATCGCAGTTATTTACAAGGGTGTTATTGTAGAGGTTGCCGAAACAGAAGAATTGTTTAACAATCCAATTCACCCATATACTCAAGCCTTGCTTTCAGCGGTACCAATTCCAGACCCAATCTTGGAACGTAAGAAGGTCTTGAAGGTTTACGACCCAAGTCAACACGATTATGAGACAGATAAGCCATCCATGGTTGAAATCCGTTCAGGTCACTATGTTTGGGCTAATCAAGCCGAATTGGCACGTTACCAACAAGGACTAAACTAATAATGGTTTTATAATTTCCATGTCAATTTTTATGGAAATTATAAACCTTTTTTTGTTGGACTAATTTGAAAAAACTTTGAAAGAATTTTCGAAAAATTTTAAAAAATTCTGAAATATTCTTGACAGCTGATGAAAAAGGTGGTAAGATAGGAAACATCAAAAAAGAAAGCAGAAAAAGAAATGAATAAAAGACAAGCTGTAACAATGAATCAAAACTTTTACTTTAGCTACTTTAGATAGTGTTTGTAGACATGTCACCATGGATGCAAACAGTTCAAGCAATTTGTTTGTATCTATGTGGCTAAGATTTTTGATTGTGGTCCATATAGATGAATATCTAAATGGACTAGCAAAGTTATAACTTGTTAGATTATTTCAAGCATCCGTTTAGGTATTATCTAGGCGGTTTTTTGTTTTATACTCTTCGAAAATCAAATTCAAACCACGTCAACGTCGCCTTGCCGTACTCAAGTACAGCCTGCGGCTAGTTTCCTAGTTTGCTCTTTGATTTTCATTGAGTATTATCTTTTCTGAGAAGGAGTTTCATTATGAAAGTTGTTCGAAAATTGCTAGCACCCCTCTTGGTAGTGGGGATCCTCTTAACCTCTCTGATTAGTTTGCATCAGTTGAAGGCAGATAAGAAAAAAGATGTTTTTCGTATCGGTATTTCGCAGTTTATTACTCATCAATCTTTGGACGCTACTAGAGAAGGTTTTGTGGATGAGCTGGCCAAGCAAGGCTATGTTGAGGGGAAAAATATCGAGATTGATTTGCAAAATGCACAGGGAGAACAACGAAATCTAAAAACCATTTCCCAGCAACTAGCAGAATCGAGTGATGTCGTTCTAGCTATCGCAACGCCTTCTGCTCAGAGCTTGGCTAATACAACACAAACGACACCCGTTATCTTTTCAGCGGTAACAGATCCTGTCAGTGCCAAGTTGGTTGAGTCAAGAGAGCATCCTGGAGGCAATGTAACTGGGACAAGCGATCAGTCATCAGATGCCATTTCAACCCAAATCAATTTGATAAAGAAAGTGTTGCCAAAAGCTAAAACGATTGGAATTCTCTATACTCAGAGCGAGCCAAACTCAGTTGTCCAAAAGGATGAAGCTAAGCGCCTTCTGGAAGAAAAAGGCTTTACCGTTGTTGAAAAAACAATCTTGGACAGTAACAACGTCAAGGCGGCAGCAGAAAGCTTGATGGCAGAGGTGGATATGGTTTTTGTACCAACGGATAATATCATTTCGTCAACCATGGAAACAGTTAAGCAGGTTTCTATTAAACACAAGGTTCCAGTATTCGGTGGTTCAACAGAAATGATTGCTGTTGGCGGCTTGTATAACTACGGAACTAATTATGAAGAATTGGGAAGACAGACAGCTCGCATGCTGATTCGTGTTTTAAAAGGTGAGAAGCCAGAAAATATAGCAGTTGAGTTGCCTGAAAAACTGGAATTACATACCAATCAAGAAATGGCAGATGCATTGGGAATTGATATTAGTAAGTTAGAAGGCAAGGAATAAGGAGGTTTGAGATGAATTTTGTATTATCTAGTTTATCAGAAGGTTTGTTGTGGTCGATTATGGCTATTGGGGTCTACTTGACTTTCCGTATTTTGGATATTGCGGATATGACTGCTGAAGGAGCCTTTCCACTGGGGGCGGCTGTCGTCGTATCTCAGATACAGGGAGGGACAAATCCTTGGATTGCGACCTTACTTGCTTTGCTGGCAGGTATGGTAGCAGGTCTGGTATCAGGAATGCTCCACACCAAGATGAAAATTCCAGCTCTCTTGACAGGGATTGTGACCTTGACAGGGCTTTATTCAATCAATATTAAAATCATGGGAAGTGTGCCCAATCTTTCCTTGGGAGATTCTGCAACTGTCTTTAAACAGTTGGCTAGCTTGGGACTGACAAATGAAGAAGCTGTTTTCTCACTTAGTTTGGCCTGTCTATTACTTGTTTGTTTGGTCTTGACTCTTTTGATGAAAACAGAGATTGGCTTGGTCTTGCGTTCGACTGGGGACAATATTCCGATGAGTGAGGCCAATGGGGTCAATGTAGACACCATGAAGATTGTTGGTTACATGATTTCAAACGGCTTGATTGCCCTATGTGGTTCCTTGTTTGCTCAAAATGATGGATTTTCAGATGTGACTTCTGGGACAGGAACCATTGTTGTTGGTTTGAGTGCAGTCATTATTGCAGAAGTCTTGATACACGACTTGACCATTGGAGGCCGCTTGTTATCCATCGGAATCGGTGCTATTGTATACCGTTTGATTATTTTAAATATCTATGAAATTCCAAATTTAGATCAAAATCTAGTTCGTCTCTTTAATGCAATTTTGCTTGCCTTGGTTTTATTTGCGCCAGAATTGCAAAAGAGATTAAAGATTCGTGGTCTGAAATTGAGAAATGAATAGGAGGAGAAAGTTATGGCAAGTTTGTTAACACTTGAAAATATTCACAAAACCTTTGAAGCAGGGACGGTCAATGAGAATCATGTCCTCAAAGGATTAGATTTAGAAGTTGAAGAGGGAGATTTTATCTCTGTAATCGGTGGAAATGGAGCAGGGAAATCCACTTTGATGAATATCTTGGCTGGCAATCTATCGGTGGACGAAGGGGACCTTTTATTGGCAGGCAAATCCATTAAAAATCTGAGTGTAAGAAAGAGAGCCAAGGATATCGCCCGTGTTTTTCAAGATCCTAAGATGGGAACAGCTTCTCGTTTGACGATTGAGGAGAATATGGCTATTGCCTTGAGACGCGGGCAGAAGAGAGGGCTTGGTTGGGGCGTGAAGGAGAAGGATAGAATCCAGTTCCAAGAGGCCTTGAAGGAGTTGAATATTGGTCTTGAAAACCGCTTAAAAGTAGATACTCAATATCTCTCAGGAGGACAAAGACAGGCCTTGACCCTAGTCATGGCAGCTCTGGTGAAACCCAAACTTTTGCTTTTGGATGAACATACTGCGGCCCTTGATCCAAAAACCAGTCAAATGGTGATGGACTTGACGCAAAAGATTGTGGAACACCATCAGTTGACGACTTTGATGATTACCCACGATATGAACCATGCGATTGAGTACGGAAATCGTCTCATTATGCTCTATCAGGGTAAGATAGTGGTGGATGTCAAGGGAGAGGAGAAAAAGCATCTGACAGTTGAAGACCTCATGCATCTCTTCCAGAAAAATAGTGGCCAAAGTTTGGTCAGTGATGAATTAGTTTTGGGATAAAGAAAAAGGCTGAGAGCTAGTGTCTCAGTCTTTTATTTCTTGCGCTTTGCAAAATCTACAAATCGAAATTCTCGTGGGACACCTTATATTTATATGGGCGAGGAAATCGGGATGATTAACCCAGACTATGATTCGATGGCTGATTATGTAGATGTCGAATCGCTCAATGCCTATCAGATGCTCTTAGAAGAAGGGAAGAGTCAGGAAGAAGCCTTCCAGATTATTCAAGCTAAGTCGCGTGATAATTCACGAATTCCCATGCAGTGGGATTCTTCGGAAAATGCAGGATTTACAGTAGGGACACCTTGGCTCAAGTCAGGAAAATCCTACCCTCACATCAATGTAGAAAATGAAATCCAAGGCACGATTTTCACTTTCTATCAAGACTTGATTCGACTTCGCAAAGAAATGCCTATCATCTCAGAAGGAAGTTACAAACCAGCCTTTGAAGATAGCAAACAAGTCTATGCTTTTGAACGTCAGTATGAGGCTGAAAAGTTACTTGTGCTCAATAATTTTTATGCCACAGAAGTGGAAATCGATTTACCAGTAGCCTACCAAAATGGACAAATTTTGATTTCAAACTATGAAGATGCAGAAGTGTCTGAAAAAATTCTACTCAAACCGTATCAAACACTAGCTATTTATGTAAATTAAACTCAGTAAGGAGCCCTCTTTTTCAGAAAAGCAGGGTTCTTTTTGCTGTCTATTCCATCCCTGAAAGTGTAGAACAAACTGGTCAGGGTGGCTAGTTTATGGTATAATGAAAGGGACTCAAAAAGAAACAGGAGAAAAATGATGGATTTACTTTTAGCAATTGTATTGATTATGCTAGCTTTTCTAGGAGGAGCTCTTGGAGGAATGTACTTGGTTCGTAAGCAAATTGAAAAAGAATTCGCTGACAACCCACGTTTGAATGCTGAAGCAGTTCGTACTCTTTTGAGTGCAAATGGTCAAAAACCAAGCGAGGCTAAGGTACAACAAGTTTACCACCAAATCATCCGCCAACAAAAGGCAGCCCTTGCTAACAATAAAAAGAAAAAATAAATAAGGAAAAGTCTGGGATGAAAGTTCCAGACTTCTCACTATGTTGGCTATGGTTTAGGGATGAGACTTTTTCCTTGCATTCTATTGATATTTGATTATGATTAAGAGAGATAGTTGTTGATGAGGCTGTCCTTTAGTTCTTAAAGAAAAGTAATCATAATGAACTATCAATCAGAAAAAAGACTAGAAAGAAGACTGTATGGATAATCGACCAATTGGTTTTTTGGATTCGGGTGTCGGGGGCTTGACCGTTGTGCGGGAGCTCATGCGCCAGCTTCCCCATGAAGAAATCGTCTATATTGGAGATTCGGCGCGGGCGCCCTATGGTCCCCGTCCTGCTGAGCAAATTCGTGAATATACTTGGCAGTTGGTCAACTTTCTCTTGACCAAGGATGTCAAAATGATTGTCATTGCTTGTAATACTGCGACTGCGGTCGTCTGGGAAGAAATCAAGGCTCAACTAGATATTCCTGTCCTGGGTGTGATTTTGCCAGGAGCTTCGGCAGCCATTAAGTCCAGCCAAGGTGGGAAAATCGGGGTCATTGGAACGCCTATGACGGTCCAATCAGACATCTACCGTCAGAAAATCCATGATCTGGATCCGGACTTACAGGTGGAGAGTTTGGCCTGTCCCAAGTTTGCCCCCTTGGTGGAGTCAGGTGCCCTGTCAACCAGTGTCACCAAGAAAGTGGTCTATGAAACCCTGCGTCCCTTAGTTGGAAAGGTGGATAGCCTGATTTTGGGCTGTACCCATTATCCACTCCTCAGACCCATTATTCAAAATGTCATGGGGCCAAAGGTTCAGCTCATTGATAGTGGGGCAGAGTGCGTACGGGATATCTCAGTCTTACTCAATTATTTTGAAATCAATCGTGGTCGCGATGCTGGACCACTCCAACACCGTTTTTACACAACAGCTAGCAGCCAAAGTTTTGCCCAAATAGGTGAAGAATGGCTGGAAAAAGAAATTCATGTGGAGCATGTAGAATTATGACAAATAAAATTTATGAATACAAGGATGACCAGGACTGGTATGTTGGGAACTATAGTATTTTTGGTGGTATCCGGACTTTGAATGGTGATGACTTGGATTTTCCTCTATTGGAGTTTGCCCAAAGATTTCGAGATGAGGAACAAGGTTTTCCTGTTTCTGTGATTGTTTTACGCTATGGTTCTCTCTACCGTTTATTGTCTTTTGTGGTGGATATCCTCAACCAAGAAGCAGGACGTAGCTTGGAAGTTATCCAACGTCAAGGGGCTCTGCTCTTGGTTGAAAATGGCCAACTCTTGTATGTGGAATTGCCCAAAGAAGGGGTCAATGTTCATGATTTCTTTGAGACAAATAAGGTCAGAGAAACCCTGTTAATTGCGACTCGTAACGAAGGAAAGACCAAGGAGTTTCGAGCTATCTTTGACAAGCTAGGCTACGATGTGGAAAATCTCAATGACTATCCTGACCTACCTGAAGTAGCAGAAACAGGTATGACCTTTGAAGAAAATGCCCGCCTTAAGGCGGAAACCATTTCTCAATTAACGGGCAAGATGGTTTTGGCAGATGATTCTGGACTTAAAGTTGATGTCCTTGGTGGCTTGCCAGGTGTCTGGTCAGCTCGTTTCGCAGGAGTGGGAGCTACTGACCGTGAAAACAATGCCAAACTCTTGCACGAATTGGCCATAGTCTTTGAACTCAAGGACCGCTCGGCTCAATTCCATACAACCCTAGTCGTAGCCAGTCCAAACAAGGAAAGCTTGGTTGTGGAAGCAGACTGGCCAGGCTACATTAACTTTGAACCCAAGGGTGAAAATGGATTTGGTTACGATCCTCTCTTCCTTGTAGGAGAGACAGGCAAATCATCCGCTGAATTAACCCTTGAAGAAAAAAATAGTCAATCTCACCGTGCCTTAGCCGTTAAGAAACTTTTGGAGGTATTTCCATCATGGCAAAGCAAACCATCATTGTAATGAGCGATTCTCATGGCGATAGCTTGATTGTGGAAGAAATCCGTGATCGCTATGTGGGCAAAGTTGACGCCGTTTTTCATAACGGCGATTCTGAACTGCGCCCTGATTCACCACTTTGGGAGGGAATCCGTGTTGTTAAAGGGAATATGGACTTCTATGCAGGCTACCCAGAACGTTTGGTGACTGAGCTTGGTTCGACCAAGATTATCCAAACCCATGGTCACTTGTTTGACATCAATTTCAACTTTCAAAAGTTGGACTACTGGGCTCAGGAAGAAGAAGCCGATATCTGCCTCTATGGTCACTTGCATGTGCCAAATGCTTGGATGGAAGGAAAGACTCTTTTTCTAAATCCAGGCTCTATCAGTCAACCACGTGGTACCATCAGAGAATGTCTCTATGCTCGTGTGGAGATTGATGACAGTTATTTCAAAGTCGACTTTTTGACACGAGACCACGAGGTGTATCCGGGCTTGTCCAAGGAGTTTAGCCGATGATTGCCAAGGAGTTTGAGACTTTCTTGTTGGGGCAGGAGGAAACTTTTTTGACCCCTGCTGAAAATCTAGCCGTGCTGATTGATACCCACAATGCGGATCATGCGACCCTCTTGCTTAGTCAGATGACCTATACCCGTGTACCTGTTGTGACAGATGAAAAACAGTTTGTTGGGACGATTGGGCTCAGAGATATTATGGCTTATCAGATGGAGCATGACCTGAGCCAAGAAATCATGGCAGATACGGATATCGTTCATATGACGAAAAGTAATGTAGCGGTTGTTTCGCCAGATTTTACCATTACGGAGGTCTTGCACAAGCTGGTAGATGAGTCTTTCTTACCTGTTGTGGACGCAGAAGGGATTTTCCAAGGGATTATCACGCGTAAGTCTATCCTCAAGGCTGTCAATGCTCTTTTGCATGACTTTAGTAAGGAATATGAGATTCGATGCAAATGAGAGATAGGATTTCAGCCTTTTTAGATGAAAAGCAGAGCTTGTCAGCCAATTCCAAGCAGTCCTATAAGTATGATTTGGAGCAATTTTTAGACATTGTGGGTGAGCGGATTTCTGAGACCAGTCTCAAGATTTACCAAGCCCAGCTAGCCAATCTAAAAATCAGCGCCCAGAAGCGAAAGATTTCGGCTTGTAACCAATTTCTCTACTTTCTCTATCAAAAAGGAGAAGTGGACAGCTTTTACCGTTTGGAATTAGCCAAACAGGCTGAAAAGAAGACTGAGAAGCCAGAACTCATAGACCTAGACTCTTTTTGGCAGGAAAGCGACTATCCAGAAGGACGCTTGCTGGCGCTTCTTATCTTGGAAATAGGGCTCTTGCCAAGTGAGATTTTAGCCCTCAAGCTTGCGGATATCAATCTGGATTTTCAGGTGTTGAGAATAAAGAAGGCTTCCCAACAGAGGATTGTCACCATTCCTACGGCCTTGCTTTCAGAATTGGAACCCTTGATGGGGCAGACCTATCTTTTTGAAAGAGCAGGGAAAGCTTATTCTCGTCAGTGGGCCTTCCGTCAGTTGGAGTCCTTTGTCAAGGAGAAAGGTTTTCCAAGCCTATCAGCCCAAGCCTTACGGGAACAGTTCATTCTCAGACAAATAGAAAAGAAGGTCGATTTGTACGAAATTGCAAAAAAATTAGGATTAAAAACAGTTCTGACCTTAGAAAAATATAGATAATGGATATTAAATTAAAAGATTTTGAAGGGCCGCTGGACTTGCTCTTGCACCTGGTTTCCAAGTACCAGATGGATATCTACGATGTGCCCATCACAGAAGTCATTGAGCAGTATCTAGCCTATGTCTCAACTCTGCAGGCCATGCGTCTGGAAGTGACGGGTGAGTACATGGTCATGGCCAGTCAGCTGATGCTGATTAAGAGCCGCAAGCTCTTGCCAAAGGTGGCAGAAGTGACAGACTTGGAGGATGACCTAGAGCAGGACCTTCTCTCTCAAATCGAAGAATACCGTAAGTTCAAGCTCTTGGGGGAGCACTTGGAAGCCAAGCACCAAGAACGGGCCCAGCACTATTCCAAAGCGCCGACAGAGTTGATTTACGAAGATGCCGAGCTTGTGCATGACAAGACGACCATTGACCTTTTTTTGGCTTTTTCAAATATCCTAGCTAAGAAAAAAGAGGAGTTTGCTCAGAATCATACAACTATCTTGCGGGATGAGTATAAGATTGAGGACATGATGGTTATCGTAAAAGAGTCCTTGACTGGACGAGAACAGTTGCGCTTGCAGGATTTGTTTAAGGAAGCCCAGAATGTCCAAGAGGTCATCACCCTCTTTTTGGCAACCCTAGAGTTAATCAAAACCCAGGAGCTGATTCTTGTGCAAGAGGAAAGTTTCGGAGATATTTATCTCATGGAAAAGAAGGAAGAAAGTCAAGTGGCACAAAGCTAGACTTGATGGAGAGGAAAGATGAGTACTTTAGCAAAAATAGAAGCGCTCTTGTTTGTAGCGGGTGAAGATGGGATTAGAGTCCGCCAGTTAGCTGAACTCCTCTCTCTGCCACCGACAGGTATCCAACAGAGTTTAGAAAAATTAGCCCAGAAGTATGAAAAGGACCCAGATTCCAGTTTGGCTCTGATTGAGACAGGGAGCGCTTATAGATTGGTGACCAAGCCTCAGTTTTCAGAGGTGTTGAAGGAATATTCCAAGGCGCCTATTAACCAGAGCTTGTCTCGGGCTGCCCTTGAGACCTTGTCCATCGTTGCCTACAAGCAACCCATCACACGGATAGAGATTGATGCCATTCGTGGGGTCAACTCGAGTGGGGCCTTGGCAAAGTTGCAGGCCTTTGACCTGATACGAGAAGACGGGAAAAAAGAAGTGTTGGGTCGCCCCAACCTCTATGTGACTACGGATTATTTCCTAGATTACATGGGGATTAACCATTTGGAAGAATTACCAGTGATTGATGAGCTTGAAATTCAAGCCCAAGAAAGCCAATTATTTGGTGAAAGGATAGAAGAAGATGAGAATCAATAAGTATATTGCCCACGCAGGTGTGGCCAGTAGGAGAAAAGCAGAAGAGCTGATCAAGCAAGGTTTGGTGACGGTTAACGGCCAAGTGGTACGTGAACTAGCAACGACCATCAAGTCAGGCGACAAGGTCGAAGTGGAAGGTCAGCCCATCTACAACGAAGAAAAAGTCTACTATCTGCTTAACAAACCACGCGGTGTTATTTCCAGCGTGACAGATGACAAGGGCCGTAAGACGGTTGTGGACCTTTTGCCCAATGTCAAAGAGCGTATTTACCCAGTTGGACGTTTGGATTGGGATACATCAGGTGTTTTGATTTTGACCAATGATGGGGATTTTACGGATGAGATGATTCACCCTCGTAATGAGATTGACAAGGTTTATGTCGCGCGTGTTAAAGGTGTGGCCAATAAGGATAATCTCCGCCCCTTGACCCGTGGACTTGAGATTGATGGTAAGAAAACCAAGCCGGCTGTATATGAGATTCTCAAAGTGGACCCAGTCAAAAACCGCTCTGTGGTGCAGTTGACTATCCATGAAGGGCGTAACCATCAGGTTAAAAAAATGTTTGAAGCTGTCGGCCTCCAAGTGGACAAGTTATCGCGGACACGTTTTGGACATCTAGACTTGACAGGTCTTCGTCCAGGTGAATCCCGCCGTCTTAACAAAAAAGAAATCAGCCAACTACATACCTTGGCTGTAACCAAGAAATAATGAAACGAATCTTAATAGCGCCAGTACGCTTTTACCAACGTTTTATCTCGCCAGCCTTTCCACCCTCTTGTCGCTTTGAGCCGACTTGTTCCAACTATATGATTCAGGCTATTGAAAAACATGGCTTCAAGGGTGTCTTGATGGGTTTGGCTCGGATTTTACGTTGCCATCCCTGGTCGAAAACAGGTAAGGACCCCGTCCCAGACCACTTTTCCCTAAAACGAAATCAAGAAGGGGAATGAGGATAGGTAAACAGATTTCAAAATGATAAAAACGCATCCTATAAGGTCTTAAAAAGCTTGATAGGATGCGTTTTATCATGTAAAGATGTGATTGAGTTTAAAGTAGCTTATTTCAAGGCTTTTTGTGCGTCTTCAATCATGAGTTTTGTTGATTCAAGACCGCCTCCACTTAGATACCAGAGGTCTGGTGTTAGTTGGATAATTTTACCATTTTTAGCGGCAGGTGTTTCAGCGATGAGGGCATTTTCTAGGACACCGTCGTTGCTGGAGTTGTCCCCACCGATGGCAAGGGTACGGTTGATAACAAAGAGGATGTCAGGATTGATTTCTTTGACACTTTCAAAGCTGACTTCCTGTCCGTGGCGAGAGTCTTCAAATTGAGTATCAGTTGGCTTAAATTTCAAGGTTTGGTACAAGAAAGAGAAACGCGATTGGGCACCAAAGGCTGCCATTTTTCCTTCATTGAGGAGGATAGCAAGGGCTTTTTTGTCAGAACTTTCGTTTTTAGTTGCGACTTCTTGGATGCTCTTGTCTAGCTTAGCTAATTCTTCCTTGGCTTTCTGTGTACCAGTTTCACCAAAGGCGCTTGCTAAGGATTCGATATTAGTCTTGGTAGAAGTCCAGTAGTCATCTTTGCCTGCTTGGAAGAGAACAGTCGGAGCGATTTCGTTGAACTTATCTACGAATTTTTGGGTACGTGGTGAAGCGATAATTAGGTCTGGTTCAAGAGCAGCAAGGGCTTCTAGGTCTGGCTCAACCATAGAACCAACATTTTTAACTTTTCCAGCTAGGTCTTTAAGATAAGTCGGAACAGTTTTTGTAGGCATTCCGACGATATTCTTTTCAAAACCTAAAGTGCGAATAGTATCCGCAGCACCGAGGTCAAAGGTCACAATCTTTTCAGGGACTTTTGAAAGTGTGACTACACCTAGTGAACTTTTAATGGTTACCTCTGTTGGAGCAGAGCTACTTGTCTCTGTCTGGTTAGTGCTTGAGTTGGTACTACATGCACCAAGTAGGAGCAAGAAGCTGGCCACTAGGGCAGTGAGATAAAATTTAAGGGATGTTTTCATAATTTCTCCTTTTTAAAATGTGATAACGATGTAGGGAGTCTATTAGCTAGGTTTGTTAGCTAATAGACCGATGGTTTTCTAGCTTGAGTTTCTATGTTACTAGCTATAGATACAGATTTTTTTGCCATTGATATCCGCCAGCGTGATGGGAATCTCATAGAGTTGACTGAGCAGGTCAGCCTGCATGATTTGATCTGTCCTTCCCTTGCTAAAGACTTGACCGTCCTTGAAGGCGACAATTTCATCCGCATACTGGCTGGCCATGTTGATATCGTGGAGGACGATGATAATGGTCTTCCCTAGTTCTTCCACCAGTCGCCGAAGAATCTGCATCATGCTGACGCTTTGCTTGATATCGAGATTGTTGAGCGGTTCGTCTAGTAAGATAAAATCTGTATCCTGGGCTAGGACCATAGCGATAAAGACACGTTGCAGCTGTCCACCAGACAGGCTATCGATGTAGCGGTCTTTTAAGTTGGTCAGTTCCAGATAGTCCAGAGTTTCTCGGATTTTTTCCCAGTCTTCTGCCTTCAGTCGACCACGGCTGTAGGGAAAACGTCCAAAACTGACCAGTTCTTCAACAGTCAATTTGGCTTGGTAATTGATTTTCTGCTTTAGGATAGTCAGTTCTTTGGCTAGTTCTTGCGAATTCCAACTCTCGATTTCACGACCTTTGATACTGAGCATTCCCTGATCTTTCTTAGTCAGTCTGCTCATGATGGAGAGGAGAGTTGATTTCCCAGCACCATTTGGACCAATGAAGGCTGTCAGTTTCTGAGGACTGACTTCAAGGGTAATGCCTTGCAAAATATCCTGTTTTTGAATGGATTTGTCAATGTTTTCCAGTTTCACCGACGCGCCCTCCTGTATAGTAAGATAAAGAATAAGAGACCACCCACACTTTCGATAATCATGCTGATGCGAATTTCCAGCGCAAAGACTCGTTCAATCAGGGCTTGCCCCAAGGTCAAACTGATAAATCCAATCAGAATGGCTACGATAAAGAGTAACTTGTGCCGATAATCTTTGACGATTAGGTAGGTGAGGTTGGCCAGCATAAAACCGAAGAAGGCCATAGGCCCTACTAAGGCAGTGGCCGTTGAGGTCAAAAGTACAATGCCCCAGAGGAGTTCTCTCTGTTCTTTTTCAACATCGAGTCCCAGTATCTGAGCCGTTTCTCTTTGCAGGTGCAAGACATCCAGAATGACTGCTTTTCGAAAGAAAAAGATTGTCAAAGCTAGGATGATCAGAGAACCGATGGCTAGGATGGAAGTGTTGAGATGTTGAAAGGAAGCAAAGAGACTGTTCTGCAGTTTATCGTATTCATTTGGATCCATCAGGACCTGAAGGAAGGTACTGATATTTCGAAAGAGACTTCCCAGGGCTAGACAGATTAGCAGGATGAAGACCAGGTCTTGCTTCATTAGTGTCTTCAAGTAGCCTTGTAAGGCGAGAAAGAAGAGGGATTGGAGCAGAAGCAAGACCAGGAATTCTAAGATAGGAGACTTCCCAAGTTGAAGAAACTTACTTTCAAAAACCAATAGTAGAGTCTGCAGCAGGACGTAGAAGGATTCGATTCCCAAAATACTAGGTGTCAGGAAGCGATTTTCCGTCAGGGTTTGAAAACTAATGGTCGAAATCCCTGTCGCGATGGCTACCAAGAGATAAACGATGATTTTTTGGGAACGCAGCTTCCAGGCAAAGGCAGACAGCTGGGTGATAGGCCAAAAGTAGAGGAGACAAGCTCCGATGGCCAGAATAATGAGAAGCCAGAAGAGTTTTGCATGTTTTCTTTTAGACGGCATCTTTTCGTCCCCCTCTCCAGAGAAGCAGTATAAAGACGAGGCTACCGATGATTCCTAGCAAGAGGCTGACAGACAGCTCATAGGGCCGAATCAGAACTCGAGAGAGAATGTCGCAGGCCAGAACCAGATTGGCCCCAACCAGTACGACCATGAGTTTGGTTTGACTTAGATTATCTCCGTAGCGCTTGCGAACAAGATTGGGAACGATGACCCCGAGAAAAGGCAAGCCACCCACGGTAATCATGGTGACACTTGTCGTTAGCGCAACCAGAAAGAGGGCCAGTTTTTCAAGTAGGGAGTAGGAAATTCCCAAACTTTCACTGGTTTCCTTTCCTAGATTCATGATGGTAAAGGTTTGGGACAATTTCCAAACGGCAATCAGGATAATGAGGCCTAAGAAGAGCCACTCATACTGATGGGTCTGAATCATGGAAAAGGACCCCTGGGTCCAAGCCGTCATACTCTGAACCAGATTGAAACGATAGGCGATAACTTCTGTCACAGAACCGATAATTCCACTATAGATGATCCCAATCAAGGGCAACATCCACCTTTCCTTTACAGTAAAAATAGACATAAAGGCCAGGAAGAAGAGGGTAAATAAGATGGATGAAACAAAAGCAAAGAGCATCTTTTGGGTCAGACTAGCCGACGGAAAAACAAAGAGGCTCAGTACCATTCCTAGTTTGGCGGCTTCAGTGGTCCCAACTGTGCTTGGAGCAGCAAACTGATTTTGGGTAATAGTCTGCATGAGGAGGCCTGCCATACTCATACTAGAGGCTGTCAGGAGAATACTAATCGTCCTAGGAAGACGGGACTCTTGAAAGAGAAGCCAAGTTTCATGATCCAGAGCAAAGAGTTTTCCCCATGAAAAATCACTGGTTCCAATGCTAATGGAGAGAAAGACCAGGAGTAGAAGTAAGCCAATTAAATAATGAGAAAGTTTCATGCCCCGTCCTTTCATGTAGATTTGGTATCGAAAGATACCTGCGGATATTACTGTAACACGATTTATTTAATCTGTCAATAAATTTTCTGACAATTTAATGAATAAAACAAGGAGAGAGCACTAGGACTTTCTCCTCTGTTTTCTTATTCCAAAATATTTTTCCCCTCTTTCACACGCCAACGATAGTCTGATAAAATAATATCTTCGAGGGAGTAGCTAGCTTGCCAGTCAAGATATTGTTTAGCTTTTGATGCGTCTGCTAGGACGCTGGCTGGGTCACCAGCACGACGAGCAACAATCTCGTGTGGGATTTTTTGATCCAGTAATTCTTCAGCAGTTTTAAAGATTTCTTTGACAGTATAGCCTTTTTCAGTTCCTAGGTTAAAGATTTGAGAAGAACTGTTTTCTTGAAAGAGGTAATTCATCCCTTTAACGTGGGCTTGTGCAAGGTCCAAGACATGAATGTAATCCCGAATACATGAACCGTCACGTGTATCGTAGTCATCTCCAAATATTTTTAGGCTATCATTTTGTCCCAATGCAGTCTTGTTGATATTGGGAATGATGTGAGTTGGATTTTTCACACGCAGACCGTTTGAAGCATCCATTTCAGCCCCAGCTACATTAAAGTAACGGAAAATGACGTATTTCCAGTCGTAGCGATTGGCCATCCAGTAAATCATTCGTTCACCCATCAGTTTTGTCTCAGCATAAGGGTTGACAGGGTCGAGCAGGGTATCTTCAGTTGCAGGCTTGTCAATACAGTTATTACCATAGAGGGAAGCAGTCGAAGAGAACATGATTTTTTGAATGCCAACTTCAGATAAGACTTTGAGAACTTGGTTCATACCAGCAACATTGGCAGTGAAGTATTTACTTGGGTTTTCAATACTTTCGCTCACAACAATTTCACCTGCACAATGGAGAACAGCATCAATCTTATTTTCTTCTAAGTAAGCTCTTAGGGCACTAGCATCATAAACATCCAGTTGTTTAAAGCTAGCACGACTATCCACAGCCGAACGATTTCCTGTAGAGAGATTATCGAGGACATGCACCTGATAGCCAGCATTTAAAAGAGCTTTAACGGTATGGGAGCCAATATAACCAGCTCCACCTGTAACAAGAATTGTTTTGGTCATGATTTTTTCCTTTTCCTAGTTTTGTACTATTTTAAAGAAAGAGGAAGGAAAAGTCAACTATTTTCTGTAAATTTCATGAAAAACGGAACAAATATAGCATCGAATTGTTTTTTGTTTGGAAATTAAAGGTTGGGTTAATCTTGGAATGTTTCTTAGATTTCACCTCACATGTAGAGAATACGATTTTTTCTAAGATACAGCAAGACTAAGATACTAATTTAGAAATCCACCTTCCCGCTATCCTTCTCCTATAAAAAGTGGTAAAATGGATGAAAGAAAGAAGGAACTGAAATGACAACATTATTTTCAAAAATCAAAGAAGTAACAGAACTTGCTGCGATCTCAGGTCATGAAGCACCTGTCCGTGCCTATCTTCGTGAAAAGTTGACACCGCATGTGGATGAAGTGGTGACAGATGGCTTGGGTGGTATTTTTGGTATCAAGCATTCAGAAGTTGCGGATGCACCGCGTGTCCTAGTCGCTTCTCACATGGACGAAGTTGGTTTTATGGTCAGCGAGATTAAGCCAGACGGTACCTTCCGTGTCGTTGAAATCGGTGGTTGGAACCCTATGGTAGTCAGTAGCCAACGTTTTAAACTCTTGACTCGTGATGGTCGTGAAATCCCAGTGATTTCAGGTTCTGTTCCTCCACATTTGACTCGTGGAAAGGGTGGACCAACCATGCCAGCCATTGCCGATATCGTTTTTGATGGTGGGTTTGTGGACAAGGCTGAGGCAGAAAGCTTTGGCATCCGACCTGGTGACACCATTGTACCAGATAGTTCTGCTATCTTGACAGCCAATGAAAAAAACATCATTTCAAAAGCTTGGGATAATCGCTACGGTGTTCTCATGGTAAGCGAGCTAGCTGAAGCTTTATCAGGTCAAAAACTCGGAAATGAACTCTATCTTGGTTCTAACGTCCAAGAAGAGGTTGGTCTGCGTGGTGCTCATACTTCCACAACCAAGTTTGACCCAGAAGTCTTCCTCGCAGTTGATTGCTCACCAGCAGGTGATGTCTATGGTGGTCAAGGCAAGATTGGAGATGGAACCTTGATTCGTTTCTACGACCCAGGTCACTTGCTTCTCCCAGGAATGAAGGATTTCCTTTTGACAACAGCTGAAGAAGCTGGTATCAAGTACCAATACTACTGTGGTAAAGGCGGAACAGACGCTGGCGCAGCCCATCTGAAAAATGGAGGTGTTCCTTCTACAACTATTGGTGTCTGTGCTCGTTATATCCACTCTCACCAAACCCTCTACGCTATGGATGACTTCCTAGAAGCTCAAGCATTCTTGCAAGCCTTGGTGAAAAAATTGGATCGTTCAACGATTGATTTGATTAAAAATTATTAAACATAAGGGAGGTGGTAGGGATGGTAGAACCAAACCTAGAAAGCCTTGTAAAAGATCTTTACAATCATGCTCGACATGATTTGAGTGAAGATTTAGTTGCTGCTCTCCTAGAGACTGCTAAAAAACTGCCTGCTACAAATGAGCAATTGCTGGCAGTCCGTCTCTCAGGGCTGGTCAATCGTGAATTGCTCAAGAATCCCAGACATCCGGCACCTGAGTTGCTCAACTTGGCTCGCTTTATCAAAAGAGAAGAAGCCAAGTACAGAGGAACTGCAGCTTCTGCGCTTATGTATGGGGAGCTCTTTAAAATGCTTTGATTCCATTGTGAATCAAAGCATTTTTTCTATATGGAAAAACCCTATTCTTGATGAGAAGAAAAAGCCATCCCATTCAGGATAGCTTCTTTGATATTAGATTTGTTCAGCAATGACCTTTTCAGCAAGGTTCATGGCGTGGTCAGATACACGAGTATAGTGGGAAACAATGTCGATAAAGTTGACCCCAGCTTGTGTTGAACACTCGCCCTTGTTGAGGCGTTTGATGTGGGTCTTTCTGAGAACACGTTCCATATTGTTGATTTCTTTATGGCGTTCAATCAGACTTTGAGCTTTTTCGATATCATTGTTTTCCACGCTATCAAGGGCATCCTTGATAAAGCCAGTGGTTTTTTGATAGATATCAGCTAATTCCTGCAAAGCAGCTTCAGAGAACTCAACATTTTTACGTTGAAGGTAATCAGTCAGATTGATTAGCGCTTCTGCGTGGTCCCCAATCCGTTCCAAATCACGGGATGAATCAAGGATATTGGTGAGCACTTCACTTTCTTTCTGGCTAAGGGCTTCACTTGAAAGAGTAATGAGGTAACGAGTCAATTTTTCATCAATGGTATTGATGGCTTCTTCTGTCTTGTGTCCTTTTTCAGCAATCTTTTCATTGAGGTCAATGATGTAGTTGTATGAAAGGTCGAAGGCTTTAGAAGCATAATTTCCTAAGTGAAGGAGTTCTTTTTTCGCATTTCCGAGAGCGATTGAAGGAGCTTGTTTAATCAAATGCTCATCAAGATAAAGTGGCTCGTACTTGACAACTTCGTCTTCACCAGGGATGAGCTTGGTTACAAAGTAAGCCAAGGCTCCAATGAATGGAAATTGTACAATGGTATTACTTACATTAAAGGCACCGTGCGAGAAGGCGATGGTCATCTCAGGTGAGAGGTGAAGGAGTGCTTGGAAGTACTCAATCATAGCAGTGAAGGGTCCTAATAAGATTAAGCAAAGAATAGTTCCTAAAACGTTAAAGGTGACGTGGGTCGCAGCAACGCGTTTTGCAGAGACATTGGCTCCAGCTGCCGCGATGATAACTGTTAGGGTTGTCCCGATATTATCCCCGAAGAGAACTGGCAGAGAACCTTTAAGATCAAGGAATCCACCTGCATAGAGGCCTTGCAAAATCCCGATTGTCGCAGAAGAGGCCTGGATGAGAACGGTAATCACCGCACCAGCAAAAACTCCCAACACAGGATTTTGTCCCAAGGTTACCATGTATTCCTTGAATTGTGGTAAATCTTTAAGCGGACTCATACCGGCACTGATGAGGTTGAGGGCGTAGAAGATTCCCCCTACACCAAACAGGATGCGCCCGATATTGTTTGCTGTTCTATTTTTTGTAAAGAAGAGGAACATGGTTCCAAGGAAAATCAGGGGTAAAGCATACTCGCCAAGCTTGAAACCGATGATAAAGGAAGTAACGGTGGTTCCGATGTTGGCTCCCATGATAATTCCGATAGCCTGTCTAAGAGTGAGAAGACTAGCGCTGACCAGTCCAACCGTGATAACTGTAACCCCTGTACTTGACTGAATCAGGGCAGTTACGACAATCCCGACTAGAACACCTAAAAAGGGATTGCTGGTGTACTTGTCAATGTAAAAACGAAGGCGATCTCCAGCAGCTTGTTGCAAACCGTCTCCCATGGTCTTGATACTATATAAGAATAGTCCCAGACCACCTAAAAAGTGAAATAAAATTTCCTGCCAATTAATGGACATTTCTTTTTCCTCCGAAAAATAATAACGGAATTTCTCCTATTCTATTTTAAAGGATAAAAGTAAATCTAACAAGTGTTAAGCTAAGATTTTAGAAAGAAAATTCGTTAGAATGGGGCTTAATTATATTAATTTTACCAATTTCTAACCTAGATATAGGTATTTCCTTTTATATATTGACATTTAAAAGAAATATTTTAAAATGAGGGAGAAATTATCTTGGTCCCTGTGATTGGGATAAAAATTTTATAAAGAAAGTTAAGCGCTTTCCTTTGTGCAACAAAATCAATCTTTTAGGAGGAGAAAATGAAGAATCCATTTTTTGAAAGACGTTGTCGTTACAGTATTCGTAAGTTATCAGTAGGAGCCTGCTCGCTGATGATTGGGGCTGTTTTATTTGCTGGTCCAGCCTTGGCTGAAGAAACTGCAGTTCCTGAAAATAGCGGAGCTAATACAGAGCTTGTTTCAGGAGAGAGTGAGCATCCAACTAATGAAGCTGACAAGCAGCATGAAGGAGAACATGCTAGAGAAAATAAGCCAGAAAAGGCAGAAGGAGTAGCGACAGCATCTGAAACTGCTTCGCCAGCAAGCAATGAAGCTGCAACTACTGAAACCGCAGAAGCAGCTAGCGCAGCTAAACCAGAGGAAAAAGCAAGTGAGGTGGCTACAGAAACACCATCTGCAGAAGCAAAACCTAAGTCTGACAAGGAAATAGAAGCAAAGCCTGAAGCAACTAGCCAAGGAGATGAGTCTAAGCCAGCAGCAGAAGCTAATAAGACTGAAAAAGAAGTCCAGCCAGATGTCCCTAAAAATACGGAAAAAACATTAAAACCAAAGGAAATCAAGTTTAATTCTTGGGAAGAATTGTTAAAATGGGAACCAGGTGCTCGTGAAGATGATGCTATTAACCGCGGGTCTGTCGCCCTCGCTTCACGTCGGACAGGTCATTTGGTCAATGAAAAAGCTAGCAAGGAAGCAAAAGTTCAAGCCCTATCAAACACCAATTCTAAAGCAAAAGACCATGCTTCTGTTGGTGGAGAAGAGTTCAAGGCCTATGCTTTTGACTATTGGCAATATCTAGATTCAATGGTTTTCTGGGAAGGTCTCGTACCAACTCCTGACGTTATTGATGCAGGTCACCGTAACGGGGTTCCTGTATATGGTACGCTCTTCTTCAACTGGTCTAATAGTATTGCAGATCAAGAAAAATTTGCTGAAGCTTTGAAGCAAGACCCAGATGGTAGCTTCCCAATTGCCCGTAAATTGGTGGATATGGCCAAGTATTATGGCTATGATGGCTATTTCATTAACCAAGAAACAACTGGGGATTTGGTTGAACCTCTTGGAGAAAAGATGCGCCAGTTTATGCTCTATACCAAGGAATATGCTGCTAAGGTAAACCATCCAATCAAGTATTCTTGGTACGATGCCATGACTTATAACTATGGACGTTACCACCAAGATGGTTTGGGAGAATACAACTACCAATTCATGCAACCAGAAGGAGATAAGGTTCCAGCAGATAACTTCTTTGCTAACTTTAACTGGGATAAGGCTAAGAATGATTACACTATTACAACTGCCAACTGGATTGGCCGTAATCCTTATGATGTATTTGCAGGTTTGGAATTGCAACAGGGTGGTTCCTATAAGACAAAGGTTAAGTGGAATGACATTTTAGATGAAAACGGGAAATTACGCCTTTCTCTTGGTTTGTTCGCCCCAGATACCATTACAAGTTTAGGAAAAACTGGTGAAGATTATCATAAGAATGAAGATATCTTCTTTACAGGTTATCAAGGTGATCCTACTGGCCAAAAACCAGGTGATAAAGATTGGTATGGGATTGCTAACCTAGTTGCGGACCGCACGCCAGCAGTAGGTCATACCTTTACTACTTCCTTTAATACAGGTCATGGTAGAAAATGGTTCGTAGATGGTAAGGTTTCTAAGGATTCTGAGTGGAATTACCGTTCAGTTTCAGGTGTTCTTCCAACATGGCGCTGGTGGCAAAAATCAACTGGTGATAAGTTGAAAGCAAGCTATGATTTTGAAGATGCTTATAATGGTGGAACTTCTCTCAAATTTGCAGGGGATCTTTCAGGTGCGACCAAGCAAGATGTGAATTTGTACTCTACTCGCTTGAAGGTGACAGATACCACCAAATTGCATGTTGCCCATAAAGGAGGCAAAGGAACCAAGGTTTATGTAGAATTTGCAACCAAGAAAGATTATACCTACGGTGATGAAGCTGCCCGTAAAGAATTGACAGTTTCAGATAACTGGACTACCGATGATTTTGATTTGAGTGCCTTAGCAGGTAAAACAATTTACGGTATTAAACTCTATTTTGAAAATGATAAAGACTTAAAAGGTTATCAATTTAACCTGGGGCAATTGACCATCAGCAATAATCAAGATGCTCCTCAGGCACCAACCACAGTAGCTGTAGCCAAACAAGTCCTTAAAAATGCCCAAGAAGCGGAAGCAGTTGTGCAATTTAAAGGCAACAAGGATGCAGATTTCTATGAAGTTTACGAAAAAGATGGAGACAGCTGGAAATTACTAACTGGCTCATCTTCTACAACTATTTATCTACCAAAAGTTAGCCGCTCAGCAAGTGCTCAAGGTACAACTCAAGAACTGAAGGTTGTAGCCGTTGGTAAAAATGGGGTTCGTTCAGAAGCTGCAACTACAACCTTTGATTGGGGCATGACTGTAAAAGATACCAGCCTACCAAAACCACTAGCTGAAAATATCGTTCCAGGTGCAACAGTTATTGATAGTACTTTCCCTAAGACTGAAGGTGGAGAAGGTATTGAAGGTATGTTGAATGGTACCATTACCAGTCTTTCAGACAAGTGGTCTTCTGGACAGTTAAGTGGTAGTGTGGATATTCGTTTGACCCAGCCACGTACAGTTGTTAGATGGGTGATGGACCATGCTGGAGCTGGTGGAGAATCTGTAAACGATGGTTTGATGAATACCAAAGACTTTGACCTCTATTATAAAGATGCGGATGGTCAATGGAAGTTGGCTAAGGAAGTCCGTGGCAATAAAGCCCATGTTACAGATATTACCCTTGACAAACCTATCACAGCTCAAGATTGGCGCTTGAATGTTGTCACTTCTGACAATGGAACTCCATGGAAGGCTATTCGTATCTATAACTGGAAAATGTATGAAAAGCTTGATACTGAGAGTGTCAATATTCCGATGGCCAAGGCTGCAGCCCGTTCTCTAGGCAATAACAAGGTACAAGTTGGCTTTGCGGATGTACCAGCTGGAGCAACCATTACCGTTTATGATAATCCAAATTCTCAAACTCCGCTTGCAACCTTGAAGAGCGAAGTTGGAGGAGACCTAGCAAGTGCACCATTGGATTTGACAAATCAATCTGGTCTTCTTTACTATCGTACCCAGTTGCCAGGCAAGGAAATTAGTAACGTCCTAGCAGTTTCCGTTCCAAAAGATGACAGAAGAATCAGGTCAGTCAGCCTAGAAACAGGACCTAAGAAAACAAGCTACGCCGAAGGGGAGGATTTGGATCTTAGAGGTGGTGTTCTTCGAGTTCAGTATGAAGGAGGAGCTGAGGACGAACTCATTCGCCTAACTCACGCAGGTGTATCAGTATCAGGCTTTGATACGCATCATAAGGGAGAACAAAATCTTACTCTCCAATATTTGGGACAACCAGTAAATGCGAATTTGTCAGTGACTGTCACTAGCCAAGATGAAGCAAGTCCGAAAACTATTTTGGGAATTGAAGTAAGTCAGGAGCCGAAAAAAGATTACCTAGTTGGGGATAGCTTAGACTTGTCTGAAGGACGCTTTGCAGTGGCTTATAGCAATGACACTATGGAAGAACATTCCTTTACTGATGAGGGAGTTGAAATTTCTGGTTACGATGCTCAAAAGACTGGTCGTCAAACCTTGACGCTTCGTTACCAAGGTCATGAAGTCAACTTTGATGTCTTGGTATCTCCAAAAGCAGCATTGAACGATGAGTACCTTAAACAAAAATTAGCAGAAGTTGAAGCAGCTAAGAACAAGGTGGTCTATAACTTTGCTTCACCAGAAGTAAAAGAAGCTTTCTTGAAAGCAATTGAAGCGGCCGAGCAAGTGTTGAAAGACCATGAAACTAGCACCCAAGATCAGGTGAATGACCGTCTCAATAAATTGACAGAAGCTCATAAAGCTCTGAATGGTCAAGAGAAATTTACGGAAGAAAAGACAGAACTTGATCGCTTAACAGGTGAGGCTCAAGAACTCTTGGCTGCCAAACCAAACCATCCTTCAGGTTCTGCCCTAGCTCCGCTTCTTGAGAAAAACAAGGCCTTGGTTGAAAAAGTAGATTTGAGTCCAGAAGAGCTTGCAACAGCGAAACAGAGTCTGAAAGATCTGGTTGCTTTATTGAAAGAAGACAAGCCAGCAGTCTTTTCTGATGGTAAAACAGGTGTTGAAGTACACTTCTCAAATAAAGAGAAGACTGTCATCAAGGGCTTGAAAGTAGAGCGTGTTCAAGCAAGTGCTGAAGAGAAGAAATACTTTGCTGGAGAAGATGCTCATGTCTTTGAAATAGAAGGTCTAGATGAAAAAGGTCAAGACGTTGATCTCTCTTACGCTTCTATTGTGAAAATTCCAATTGAAAAAGATAAGAAAGTGAAGAAAGTCTACTTCTTACCTGAAGGAAAAGATGCAGTAGAATTGGCTTTTGAACAAACGGATAGTCATGTCATCTTTACAGCACCACACTTTACTCATTATGCCTTTGTTTATGAATCTGCTGAAAAACCACAACCTGCTAAACCAGTAGAAAAAGTTATTTCAAGCAAGGAACCAGCTGAAGGTATCAAGAATTTGGTTGTGGATACTCCGAAATTAGAAGTCGAAGAGACAAGTATCGCCTTCGAACACCAAGAACGACCAAATCCAAATCTCCCAGTCGGTCAACGTCAACTTGTCCAAGCAGGAGTTGAGGGACAAATTCGTCGCTTGATTGAAGTAGATAGTCAAGGCAATCGTACGCTTCGCGCTACAGAAGTTTTGAAAGAAGCAAGCCCTGAAATCGTGGAAGTAGGTACTGGTCTCATCCCTGCCAATCCAGCACCACAAAACACAGACCTTCCAAAACCTACTAATCAACCGGCTTCTGATCAACAAAAGGCTCCTAAATTGGAAGTTCAAGAGGAAAAGGTTACCTTTGATCGTCAAGAGCATGAAAATGCTGAGATGCTAGTTGGGGAACAACGAGTCATCATACAGGGACGAGATGGTCTGTTGAGACATGTCTTTGAAGTTGGTGAAAACGGTCAGCGTCGTCTTCGTTCAACAGAAGTCATCCAAGAGGCGATTCCAGAAATTGTTGAAATTGGAACAAAAGTAAAAACTGAACCAGCAGTAGCGCCTACACAAGAAAAACCAGCCCAAAATACAGCAGTTAAATCAGAAGAAGCAAGCAAACAATTGCCAAATACAGGAACTGCTGATGCCAATGAAGCCCTAATAGCAGAATTGGCAAGCCTTGGTCTTGCTAGTTTAGCATTGACATTGAAACAGAAAAAAGAAGATGAAGATTAAATATCGAAAAATCTTGTGAAATCTTTCCTTATATTTCCAAAGTGTGATATAATAGTTTCGAATAAAATAAATAAAGGGGTTTTTGTAACATGGCAAAACTTACTGTTAAAGACGTTGACTTGAAAGGTAAAAAAGTCCTCGTTCGTGTTGACTTCAACGTACCATTGAAAGATGGCGTAATCACTAACGACAACCGTATCACAGCAGCTCTTCCAACTATTAAGTACATCATCGAACAAGGTGGACGTGCAATTCTTTTCTCTCACCTTGGACGTGTGAAAGAAGAAGCTGATAAAGCTGGTAAATCACTTGCTCCTGTAGCAGCAGACTTGGCAGCTAAATTGGGCCAAGACGTTGTTTTCCCAGGTGTTACTCGTGGTGCTGAATTGGAAGCAGCTATCAACGCTCTTGAAGATGGACAAGTTCTCTTGGTTGAAAACACTCGTTACGAAGATGTTGACGGCAAGAAAGAATCTAAAAACGATCCTGAACTTGGTAAATACTGGGCATCACTTGGAGATGGTATCTTCGTAAACGATGCATTCGGTACAGCTCACCGTGCACACGCATCTAACGTTGGTATCTCAGCAAACGTTGAAAAAGCAGTTGCTGGTTTCCTTCTTGAAAACGAAATTGCCTACATCCAAGAAGCAGTTGAAACTCCAGAACGTCCATTCGTAGCCATCCTTGGTGGTTCAAAAGTTTCAGACAAGATCGGTGTTATCGAAAACTTGCTTGAAAAAGCTGATAAAGTCCTTATCGGTGGTGGTATGACTTACACATTCTACAAAGCACAAGGTATCGAAATCGGTAACTCACTTGTAGAAGAAGACAAATTGGATGTTGCGAAAGCTCTTCTTGAAAAAGCAAACGGCAAATTGATCTTGCCAGTTGACTCAAAAGAAGCTAACGCATTTGCTGGCTACACTGAAGTGCGTGACACTGAAGGTGAAGCAGTTTCTGAAGGATTCCTTGGTCTTGACATCGGTCCAAAATCTATCGCTAAATTTGACGAAGCTTTAACTGGTGCCAAAACAGTTGTATGGAACGGACCTATGGGTGTATTTGAAAACCCAGATTTCCAAGCTGGTACAATCGGTGTCATGGACGCTATCGTGAAACAACCAGGTGTTAAATCAATCATCGGTGGTGGTGACTCAGCTGCCGCAGCAATCAACCTTGGCCGTGCAGATAAATTCTCATGGATCTCTACTGGTGGTGGAGCATCAATGGAACTTCTTGAAGGTAAAGTTCTTCCAGGACTTGCAGCCTTGACAGAAAAATAAGGTTTTATAAATAAATCAAAGAAGAGAGGGATGAAAGTTCCTCTTTTCTTTTGCTTAAAATAAAAACGCTTCCTCTCAACTATTGCTCATAAAAATCACCGATTTATGATAAAATGGAAATAGAAAGTTGAGATTATGAGTTATTTTAAAAAATATAAATTCGATAAATCCCAGTTCAAACTTGGTATGCGAACCTTTAAAACAGGTATTGCTGTTTTTCTAGTTCTCTTGTTTTTTGGCTTTTTTGGTTGGAAAGGCCTGCAAATCGGTGCTTTGACAGCCGTTTTTAGCCTGAGGGAGAGTTTTGATAAGAGTGTCCATTTTGGGACTTCGCGTATTCTAGGAAATAGTATCGGTGGCCTCTATGCCCTCCTCTTCTTCCTATTAAATACCTTTTTCCACGAGGCTTTTTGGGTGACCTTGGTTGTTGTTCCAATCTGCACCATGTTAACCATTATGACAAATGTAGCCATGAATAACAAAGCAGGTGTTATAGGTGGTGTAGCAGCTATGTTAATCATTACCCTATCAATTCCAAGTGGTGAGACAATTTTGTACGTGTTTGCTCGTGTATCGGAAACTTTTATGGGAGTTTTTGTCGCAATTCTCGTAAATTACGATATTGATCGTATTCGTCTCTTTTTAGAGAAAAAAGAAAAATAATGTTACATTTTATAACATTATCAATTGACGTTTGTCTTTTTTTAGACTATAATAGACAGAAAGAAGGAAATTGTAAATGAAGGAAAAAGAATTTCGCCGAAATATGGCTGTTTTTCCTATCGGCAGTGTTATGAAGTTGACCGATCTATCGGCGCGTCAGATTCGTTATTATGAAGATCAAGAGTTGATTAAACCTGATCGAAACGAAGGAAACCGTCGCATGTATTCCTTGAATGACATGGATCGTCTGCTTGAAATCAAAGATTATATCTCTGAAGGTTATAATATCGCTGCCATTAAGAAAAAATATGCTGAACGTGAAGCGAAATCCAAGAAAGCGGTGAGTCAGACTGAGGTGCGTCGCGCACTTCACAATGAACTCCTCCAACAGGGTCGCTTTGCTTCAGTACGGTCACCTTTTGGTCGCGGTTAGGTAACCGCAAGTAGTCATACATTAAGGAGAAAACTCATGCCAATCACAGCTGCAGATATTCGTCGTGAAGTCAAGGAAAAAAATGTTACCTTTATTCGTCTTATGTTCTCAGATATTTTAGGAACCATGAAAAACGTCGAAATTCCTGCTACAGATGAACAGTTAGATAAAGTCTTGTCGAACAAGGCTATGTTTGATGGATCTTCTATCGAAGGTTTTGTACGTATCAATGAGTCGGATATGTACTTGTACCCAGACTTGGATACATGGACAGTCTTCCCTTGGGGAGATGAAAATGGAAGTGTTGCAGGTTTGATCTGTGATGTCTATACAACAGAAGGTGAACCATTTGCGGGTGACCCTCGTGGTAATTTGAAACGTGCTCTTCGTCACATGGAAGAAGTAGGATTCAAATCTTTCAACCTTGGTCCAGAGCCAGAATTCTTCCTATTTAAGTTGGATGAAAATGGTGACCCAACACTTGAAGTAAATGACAAGGGTGGCTACTTTGATTTGGCGCCTACTGACCTTGCGGACAATACACGTCGTGAGATTGTAAATGTCTTGACCAAAATGGGATTTGAAGTAGAAGCCAGTCACCACGAGGTTGCGGTTGGACAACACGAGATTGACTTTAAGTACGATGAAGTTCTCCGTGCTTGTGATAAGATTCAAATCTTCAAACTTGTTGTTAAAACTATTGCTCGCAAACATGGCCTTTACGCAACCTTTATGGCGAAACCAAAATTTGGTATTGCCGGATCAGGTATGCACTGTAATATGTCCTTGTTTGATGCAGAAGGAAACAATGCCTTCTTTGATCCAAATGATCCAAAAGGAATGCAGTTGTCTGAAACGGCCTACCATTTCCTTGGTGGTTTGATTAAACATGCTTACAACTATACTGCCATCATGAACCCAACGGTTAACTCATACAAACGTTTGGTTCCAGGTTATGAAGCGCCTGTTTACATTGCTTGGGCTGGTCGTAACCGTTCGCCACTTGTGCGCGTACCTGCTTCACGCGGTATGGGAACTCGTCTTGAGTTGCGTTCAGTGGATCCAATGGCTAACCCATACATCGCTATGGCGGTTCTTTTGGAAGTTGGTTTGCATGGTATTGAAAATAAAATCGAAGCACCAGCTCCTATCGAAGAAAATATCTACATCATGACAGCAGAAGAGCGTAAGGAAGCTGGTATTACAGACCTTCCATCAACTCTTCACAACGCTTTGAAGGCTTTAACAGAGGATGAGGTTGTCAGAGCAGCTCTCGGAGAACACATCTATACTAGCTTCCTTGAAGCCAAACGCATTGAATGGGCAAGTTATGCAACCTTCGTTTCACAATGGGAAATTGATAATTATTTAGACCTTTACTAATAGAGAAGAAAGATTGCCTGAGGGTAGTCTTTTTTTCTTGCTTTTTATATCGAGGTGTGATATATTTTTGTATAACGAAGTGCGATATATCGAACTGAATAGGAGGTGGATATAAATGGAATTACCGGATAAGATTCGTCGTGTTTATCTTCCGATGACGGAAACGGGTTTTTATATCTTGTTCTGTCTGCAAAAAGAACGTCATGGTTATAGTATTACGCAAAAGGTCAAGGAGATGACAGATTCGCAAGTTTTGATTAGTCCTGGAACTATGTATGGAACCTTGTCAAAAATGGAAAAGGATGGCTTGATTTTCTTTGTCCGAGAAGAAGAAAAACGTAAAATCTATCAGATCACAGACTTGGGGCGAAAAGTCTTAGATATTGAATTGAAGCGTATTGAACGACTCTACAGAAACAGTCGGGAGGAAGGATGATGGAAAAGAAAATTGTTTATCGAATTTTTACAATTGCGGATTATGAGAGGGAGGCTCTATACTTTAGAGAAATGCATGCTAAGGGCTGGAAACTTAGGAAAGTAAGCTATTCTATCTTATTATTTGTAGTTAGGTATACCTTTGAAAAGTGTCAGCCTGAGCAAGTGTCTTATCAGTTGGACTTTTATCCCATGAAAAAATCAGAGAGAGCCTCCTATTTACAACTGTTTAAAGACTGTGACTGGGAGCATATTACAGACTTTAATAGTTTTTCCTATTTTAGAAAAGCACATTCTGAAATTGAATCGAATGCAGAATTTGAAATCTATAATGACGCTGCTGGGAAGTTAGCTATGGTTAATCGCATTTTAAGACTGCGATTAGTACCTGTTTTACTTTTGCTAGCCATACATATACCATTCTTACTTAAATTGCTCAATAGGAGTAATGCGTATGGTCTATGGAGTTTTCTTGCGGTCGGGCTAGATGTTTTCTTGTCTTTAATCCTTTTGTTAATAGTTGCCTATATTAGCTGGAAGTTATGGCATAAAAAGAAGGAATTATCAGATTTATGATAGGGTAGATATGCTCAAAATTGGAGGGGAAGTCATGATAAATAAAAAGCAATTTCGGATTTTCACCATTGTTGATTTGGACAAGGAAGAAGAGTATTTGCATGAGATGCACTTAAAAGGTTGGAGGTATAGAACGAGTCGTTTTGGTTTGTTCTATTTTGACCAATGTCAACCAGACGACGTCATCTACTGTATCTATGATTCTAGATTTCTTAAAAAATATAAGCATGAACTGCAAGATTTTAGAGATAGAGGTTGGGAATTGATAGAAACAGGTTTTTGTTCAATTTTTCGTAAACCAGCTTCTGATATACTTTCAGAGGATCAAGTCTATATGAGTAATAATCTCAGGTGGGAACTTATGCGGTCTAGACTTCGTTCCTGTACAGCTACTTTCTTAGGTGGCCTTGTTGTTTGTATGTGTTTATTTAAAGAAGAACTTTCTATGTCTTTCTTTATTATTTTTCTTTTATATGCTTTTCTGATTTCTTATCTAATTCATGGTTTTTTCAGACTTAAAAGGAAATACAGAGTAGATGGAAGGTAGGATTCTAGGTCTTCAGACTGATTTTTAGCACTCTTGGTAAAAGAGTGCTAATTTTTTGAGTTTTTGTCTTGACATTCTCTTTTAAGGGTGTATAATAGAATCATAAGTTAGCACTTGAACGTGTAGAGTGCTAATCGGTCAGACAGAGAGGAGTGATGAGATGGTTACAGAGCGTCAGCAGGATATTTTAAATCTGATTATTGACATCTTTACCAAAACGCACGAACCTGTCGGATCAAAAGCCTTGCAAGAGTCTATTAACTCTAGCAGTGCTACCATTCGTAATGATATGGCGGCTCTAGAAAAGCAAGGTTTGCTTGAGAAGGCTCATACTTCAAGTGGTCGGATGCCAAGTGTTGCTGGTTTTCAGTACTATGTAAAACACTCACTGGATTTTGACCGACTGGCTGAAAATGAGGTTTATGAGATTGTTAAAGCCTTTGATCAGGAATTCTTCAAGCTGGAGGATATTCTGCAAGAGGCTGCTAATCTACTGACAGACTTGAGTGGCTGTACGGTAGTAGCACTGGATGTTGAGCCTAGTAGGCAACGGTTGACAGCCTTTGATATCGTTGTTTTGGGGCAACATACAGCCTTGGCGGTATTCACCCTAGACGAGTCTCGAACGGTTACTAGTCAGTTTCTGATTCCAAGGAACTTTTTGCAGGAGGATTTGCTGAAACTGAAGGCAATCATTCAGGAACGTTTCCTCGGACACACCGTTCTAGATATTCACTACAAGATTCGAACGGAGATTCCGCAGATTATCCAGCGTTACTTTACAACAACGGACAATGTCATCGATCTCTTTGAACACATTTTTAAGGAAATGTTCAACGAAAACATTGTGGTGGCGGGCAAGGTCAATCTCTTAAATTTTGCAAATCTAGCAGCCTATCAGTTCTTTGACCAACCGCAAAAGGTGGCTCTGGAGATTCGTGAAGGGTTGCGTGAAGATCAGATGCAAAATGTCCGTGTTGCAGACAGTCAAGAGTCCTGTTTAGCTGACTTAGCGGTGATTAGTAGCAAGTTCCTTATTCCTTATCGGGGAGTTGGAATTCTAGCAATTATCGGTCCGGTCAATCTGGATTACCAACAGCTAATCAACCAAGTCAATGTAGTCAATCGTGTTTTGACCATGAAGTTGACAGATTTTTACCGCTATCTCAGCAGTAATCATTACGAAGTACATTAAGATTGAAATCATTAAAGGAGGCGAAAATGGCCCAAGATATAAAAAATGAAGAAGTAGAAAAAGTTCAAGAAGAGGAAGTTGTGGAAACAGCTGAAGAAACAACTCCTGAGAAGTCTGAGCTGGACTTGGCAAATGAACGTGCGGATGAGTTCGAAAACAAATACCTTCGCGCTCATGCAGAAATGCAAAATATCCAACGCCGTGCCAATGAAGAGCGTCAAAACTTGCAACGTTACCGTAGCCAGGACTTGGCAAAAGCGATTCTCCCTTCTTTGGATAACCTAGAACGTGCCCTTTCAGTTGAAGGTTTGACAGACGATGTCAAAAAAGGATTGGAGATGGTTCAAGAAAGCTTGATTCATGCTTTAAAAGAAGAGGGGATCGAAGAAATCGCAGCTGACGGTGAATTTGACCATAACTACCATATGGCCATCCAAACTCTCCCAGCAGACGATGAACACCCAGCAGATACTATCGCCCAAGTCTTCCAAAAAGGCTACAAACTCCATGACCGCATCCTACGCCCAGCAATGGTAGTGGTCTATAACTAGGCAATTCTGACGATTGCAGCATACATAATAGAAAACTTGTCCGAAATGACACTAAACTATGAAGAAAGATAAAAAGCAAGCCGGAGGCTTGCAAGGAAGATATTGCCCGCCGTGCTGAAACAGGGGATTTTTGAGACAATAGGCTCAAAAATAAGTGATGAAATCCCGTAGGGAGTTGCTCACGTCCCCACCACTTAAGGGGAATATCAAAAAAATCAAAATTCGAATTAAAATTTAAGGAGAAAAACACATGTCTAAAATTATCGGTATTGACTTAGGTACAACAAACTCAGCAGTAGCAGTTCTTGAAGGAACTGAAAGCAAAATCATCGCAAACCCAGAAGGAAACCGCACAACTCCATCTGTAGTATCATTCAAAAACGGTGAAATCATCGTTGGTGATGCCGCAAAACGTCAAGCAGTTACAAACCCAGATACAGTAATCTCAATCAAATCTAAGATGGGAACTTCTGAAAAAGTTTCTGCTAACGGAAAAGAATACACTCCACAAGAAATCTCAGCTATGATTCTTCAATATTTGAAAGGTTATGCTGAAGACTACCTTGGTGAAAAAGTAACTAAAGCAGTTATTACAGTTCCAGCTTACTTCAACGATGCTCAACGTCAAGCCACTAAAGACGCTGGTAAAATCGCTGGTCTTGAAGTAGAACGTATCGTCAACGAACCAACTGCAGCAGCTCTTGCTTACGGTTTGGACAAGACTGACAAAGAAGAAAAAATCTTGGTATTCGACCTTGGTGGTGGTACATTCGACGTATCTATCCTTGAATTGGGTGACGGTGTCTTCGACGTATTGTCAACTGCAGGGGACAACAAACTCGGTGGTGACGACTTTGACCAAAAAATCATCGACCACTTGGTAGCAGAATTCAAGAAAGAAAATGGTATCGACTTGTCTACTGACAAGATGGCAATGCAACGTTTGAAAGATGCGGCTGAAAAAGCTAAGAAGGACCTTTCTGGTGTGACTTCAACTCAAATCAGCTTGCCATTTATCACTGCAGGTGAGGCTGGACCTCTTCACTTGGAAATGACTTTGACTCGTGCGAAATTTGACGATTTGACTCGTGACCTTGTTGAACGTACAAAAGTTCCAGTTCGTCAAGCCCTTTCAGATGCAGGTTTGAGCTTGTCAGAAATCGACGAAGTGATCCTTGTTGGTGGTTCAACTCGTATCCCAGCCGTTGTCGAAGCTGTTAAAGCTGAAACTGGTAAAGAACCAAACAAATCAGTAAACCCTGATGAAGTTGTTGCCATGGGTGCTGCTATCCAAGGTGGTGTCATTACTGGTGATGTTAAAGACGTTGTCCTTCTTGACGTAACACCATTGTCACTTGGTATCGAAACAATGGGTGGTGTCTTCACAAAACTCATCGACCGCAACACTACTATTCCAACATCTAAATCACAAGTCTTCTCAACTGCGGCAGACAACCAACCAGCCGTTGATATCCACGTTCTTCAAGGTGAACGCCCAATGGCAGCAGATAACAAGACTCTTGGACGCTTCCAATTGACAGATATCCCAGCTGCACCTCGTGGAATTCCTCAAATCGAAGTAACATTTGACATTGACAAGAACGGTATCGTATCTGTTAAGGCCAAAGACCTTGGAACTCAAAAAGAACAAACAATTGTCATCCAATCTAACTCAGGTTTGACTGACGAAGAAATCGACCGCATGATGAAAGATGCAGAAGCTAACGCTGAAGCAGATAAGAAACGTAAAGAAGAAGTAGACCTTCGTAACGAAGTTGACCAAGCAATCTTTGCGACTGAAAAGACAATCAAGGAAACTGAAGGCAAAGGCTTCGACGCAGAACGTGACGCTGCCCAAGCTGCCCTTGATGATCTTAAGAAAGCTCAAGAAGACAACAACTTGGACGAAATGAAAGCAAAACTTGAAGCATTGAACGAAAAAGCTCAAGGCCTTGCTGTTAAACTCTACGAACAAGCTGCAGCAGCTCAACAAGCTCAAGCAGGAGCAGAAGGTGCACAAGCAACAGGAAACGCAGGCGATGACGTCGTAGACGGAGAGTTTACGGAAAAATAAAATAGTCCAGTGGACTATTTTATCCCGAGCTTGAAAATCAGGAGAGCGAGGTAGGTAAGAATGACTAATCACTAAAGTGATTGTCATTCTACGGCAATCGCTAAGGCGACTTGCCTAAACGCCTTACTAGTTCAAAAACAAAGTATAATCGACTTTATTTTTGAACGTCGTAATGATAGGAAGAAATCCAGAGGTTGCAACCCAGCCTCTGTTTTTCGATAAAATAGAGGATGTTGCGTATGAAAAAAGTACTTTGTATCATTTATCCTAATTTTTCTCTTTATGAGATAACCACTTTAACGAGTACTTTAGCTCTGTCTTTTGATATCACGATTGATTATGTCGCTTCTGAGAATTCGATGGTGGTCTCTGAGGATGGTTTGCCCTGTCAACCGACGAAAACATTGGATCAGATTCGTATAGAAGATTATTCTTGTGTAATTTTGCCAGGAATGGTAAATATAGGTCCTGCTCTACAAGATGAGAAATTGATCTCGTTTTTGAGAAGTCTTAATGAACAAGATATCCTAATTGCAGCCATTTCTTCAGCGCCCCTTTTATTGGCGAAAGCAGGCTTGTTGAACGACACGAAATTTACAGGTGGAATTTGGCAAAACTTCTTTGATTATTTTGAATTTCTTCCACGTGAGAATTTCCAACCGAAAGTTCTTGTCCAAGATAAACAAATCATTACGGCTATCGGTTTTGCACATCAAGAGTTTGCAAGAAAAGTGATTTTCGGTTTAGGGTTGGCAGAGAATACGGACAACTATTTTAAAGAACAGAATGAGTATGCTGAAGAGGATTTGATATTTACTCTATCAGATGAAGAGTTTAATCAAGTGAAGCAGAGTATAGAAAATACCCTCTAATGATTTACTTATAAATTATAGAAAGGAACAAAGGTGTTCGTAACTGAACACGGGCTACGGACTGTGCCAAAAAGATAGTTTTTTCTAGGACGCAAGCGTCCGTCGTCAAAACCCTATTTTGGCAGTGTCCGTTTGACGCCCTTTGTATCTTGAATTATGAACAATACTGAATTTTATGATCGTCTGGGGGTGTCAAAAAACGCTTCGGCAGACGAGATCAAAAAGGCTTATCGTAAGCTTTCCAAAAAATACCACCCAGATATCAACAAGGAGCCTGGTGCTGAGGAAAAGTACAAGGAAGTTCAAGAAGCCTATGAGACTTTGAGTGACGACCAAAAACGTGCTGCCTATGACCAATATGGTGCTGCTGGTGCCAACGGTGGCTTTGGTGGTGCTGGTGGTTTCGGCGGTTTCAACGGAGCAGGTGGCTTCGGTGGTTTTGAGGACATTTTCTCAAGTTTCTTCGGCGGAGGCGGTGCCTCGCGTAATCCAAATGCTCCTCGCCAAGGAGATGACCTCCAGTATCGTGTGAACTTGACCTTTGAAGAAGCTATCTTCGGTACAGAGAAGGAAGTTAAGTACAACCGAGAAGCTGGCTGTCGTACATGTAATGGCTCAGGTGCTAAACCAGGAACAAGTCCAGTCACTTGTGGACGCTGTCATGGCGCTGGTGTTATTAACGTTGATACGCAGACTCCGCTTGGTATGATGCGTCGCCAAGTAACCTGTGATGTCTGTCATGGTCGTGGAAAAGAAATCAAAGATCCATGTACAACTTGTCACGGAACTGGTCATGAAAAACAAGCTCATAGCGTACATGTAAAAATCCCTGCTGGTGTGGAAACAGGTCAACAAATTCGCCTAGCTGGTCAAGGTGAAGCAGGCTTTAACGGTGGACCTTATGGTGACTTGTATGTAGTGGTTTCTGTAGAAGCTAGCGATAAGTTTGAACGTGAAGGAACCACTATCTTCTACAATTTAAACCTCAACTTTGTCCAAGCGGCTCTTGGTGATACAGTTGATATCCCAACTGTTCATGGTGATGTTGAATTGGTTATCCCAGAGGGCACTCAGACTGGTAAGAAATTCCGTCTACGTGGCAAGGGAGCGCCAAGTCTTCGTGGTGGTGCAGTTGGGGACCAATACGTTACCGTTAATGTCGTAACACCGACAGGCTTGAACGACCGCCAAAAAGCAGCCTTGAAAGAATTCGCAGCTGCAGGTGATTTAAAAGTTAATCCAAAGAAGAAAGGTTTCTTTGACCATATTAAAGATGCCTTTGATGGAGAATAAAGTAAAAAGAGCCGTCGGGCTCTTTTTAAAGCGTAAACAAGCCATATCCCATCAACTATACATCACAATTTAGACAACTCATTTACCATGTCATAACTAATACTCTTCGAAAATCTCTTCAAACCGCCTCAACGTCGGCTTGCCGTATATATGTGACTGACTTTGTCAGTCTTATCTACAACCTCAAAACAGTGTTTTGGGCAACCTGCGGCTAGTTTCCTAGTTTGCTTTTTGATTTTCATTGAGTATAAATCAAATACTTTCCCAGACTTTCCGCCGTAATGAAAACACCTGCAACAGTTTGATTTCAGGTGTTCGGAAACTTTGAGACCTAGGCTCAAAGTTTAGGTATGGAACTTCGAAGAAGGTCGCTACCGTCCGTCATTACTTAAGGAAAGTCTTAAAAAATCTATGAACTAAAAAGAGCCACTCGGCTCTTTTTACTTATCTTCAATTTCCTGTGTTTCTTTGATCACAGCTAGTCTAGTCTGGATATCTTTTTCCAAGACCTTAAACTTGTAAGTCAGGTCTTCTTGGTATTCCTTGATGAGTTCTTTTTGCTGGTCGATGATTTGCAGGCTGTTTTGGATAATATCCACGTCATCCTTGATAGCTTGAACGCGGTCGGTAGTGTTCAAAACTTCATCTGTGATGACTTGGCGATTTTTTGTGACCAAATAACTTCCGGCTGCAGCTCCTGCAAATAGCAGTAGATTAGATAATTTCATGGCAACTCCTTAGGCGTTTTTGATAGTTTCAGCTACTTGAGCAAGTTTGTCAAAGTCTGGTTCGTGGGCGATAAAATCAATCTTGAGGTCATCGTCTGCACTGTAGCGAGGTACGAGGTGAACGTGGGTGTGAAAGACTGTTTGACCTGCGATTTCTTCACAGTTGGCGATGATATTCATGCCAGCAGCCTTGGTAGCTTTCATGACTTTTTGAGCTACTTTTGGTACTTGGGCAAAGAGTTGGCTGGCGCTCGTAGCGTCCATTTCCAAAAGATTGCGATAGTGTTCTTTGGGTACGACCAAGGTGTGTCCTGGTGTCACTTGAGAGATATCAAGAAAGGCAAGAACCTGCTCATCTTCATATACTTTTGATGCAGGAATTTCCCCTGCGATGATTTTACAAAAAATGCAATCTGACATAAAATCTACCTCTACTGTATTGAATTTTGATATAATATAGCTACATTATACCAGATTTGGAGAAAATATGTTAGAAATAAAAAACCTGACAGGTGGCTATGTTCATGTCCCTGTCTTGAAAGATGTGTCCTTTACTGTTGAAAGTGGGCAGTTGGTCGGGTTGATTGGTCTCAATGGTGCTGGGAAATCAACGACCATTAATGAAATTATCGGTCTGTTGACACCTTATAGCGGTTCTATCAATATCAACGGTTTGACTTTGCAAAAAGATGCGACTAACTATCGCAAGCAGATTGGCTATATCCCAGAGACGCCTAGTTTGTATGAGGAATTAACCCTGAGAGAGCATATAGAAACGGTTGCTATGGCTTATGGTATTGAGCAAAAATTGGCTTTTGAGCGAGTAGAACCTTTGTTAAAAATGTTCCGTCTGGACCAGAAATTGGACTGGTTCCCTGTTCATTTTTCAAAAGGGATGAAGCAGAAGGTCATGATTATCTGTGCTTTTGTGGTGGACCCGAGTCTTTTCATCGTGGATGAGCCTTTCCTTGGTCTCGATCCGCTGGCGATTTCTGACTTAATTCAGCTTTTGGAAGTGGAAAAGCAAAAGGGCAAGTCTATTCTCATGAGTACCCACGTGCTGGATTCGGCGGAGAAGATGTGTGATGCCTTTGTCATTCTCCACAAGGGAGAGGTGCGTGCCAAGGGGAATCTCCCACAACTGCGCGAAGTCTTTGATATGCCTGAGGCTAGTTTGAATGATATTTACTTGGCTTTGACCAAAGAGGAGGAGTTATGAAAGACTTGTTTTTAAAGAGAAAGCAGGTTTTTCGTAAGGAGTGTGTCGGTTATCTGCGCTATGTTCTCAATGACCACTTTGTCCTGTTCCTGCTTGTCCTGCTGGGCTTTCTAGCCTACCAGTACAGTCAACTCTTGCAACATTTTCCTGAAAATCATTGGCCTATCTTTTTGTTTGTAGGCATTACCTCTGTTTTACTTTTGCTTTGGGGTGGAATTGCCACTTACATGGAGGTACCAGACAAGCTCTTTCTCTTGGTCGGAGAAGAGGAAATCAAACTCCATCTCAAGCGTCAAACTGGCGTTTCCCTAGTCTTTTGGCTCTTTGTCCAGACCCTTTTCTTGCTGTTATTTGCGCCCTTATTTTTAGCCATGGGTTATGGCTTGCCAGTTTTTCTAGTCTATGTGCTTTTATTGGTAGTAGGAAAATATTTCCTCTTTCGTCAAAAGGCCAGCAAATTTTTCACTGAAACTGGTCTCAACTGGGACTATGTTATTTCTCAAGAAAGCAAGCGTAAGCAAGTCTTGCTTCGTTTCTTTGCTCTCTTTACGCAGGTCAAGGGGATTTCAAACAGCATCAAGCGTCGTGCCTATCTGGACTTTATCCTAAAGGCTGTTCAGAAGGTGCCTGGGAAGATTTGGCAAAATCTCTATCTGCGTTCTTATTTGCGAAATGGAGACCTTTTTGCCCTCAGTCTCCGTCTGCTCTTACTTTCCATACTGGCGCAGGTCTTTATTGAGCAATCTTGGATTGCGACAGCGGTGGTAGTCCTCTTTAACTACCTCTTGCTCTTCCAGTTGCTGGCCCTCTATCATGCCTTTGACTACCAGTATTTGACCCAACTCTTTCCGCTGGACAAGGGGCAAAAGGAAAAAGGATTGCAGGCGGTAGTCCGAGGATTGACCAGTTTTGTTTTACTTGTGGAATTAGTTGTTGGGTTGATTACCTTCCAAGAAAAACTAGCCCTTCTAGCCTTGCTGGGTGCAGGTTTGGTTTTACTAGTCTTGTACTTACCTTATCAAGTAAAACGTCAGATGCTGGATTAATCTTGCCTATATGACACTAAAAAAGAAGTGGAGTTCAGTTTGTCTCAGCTTCTTTTATTTTCTACAGGATAATGGTTGGCCCGTAGAGACTCAACTTGGTCTTGACTTGGTCAAAGTGGAAGCGGTCATAGGCCCGCCAAGCGGCGCGAGTTGGAGCATCTGGATTGAGGGCGCTGAGTCCCATGAGAAGACTGGAAGTCTGGTAAAATTTTTCCAATTCAATCAAGACTCGATTATCCACTGTTTCAGCCTTGGCTAGAAAACCAAGAATAGAGTTTAATTGCTCCTGAAAGCGGACGTCGTCAGCGGTTGCCTGTTTGCATGCTTGATAGGCTTTGTTTAAGTCAGTAATCAAAGTCTGAGCTCTTTTGATAGGGTCTGTATCTGTCATGAGAATTCCTCCTCTAATCTGGGTGCTAGTCTTGTTTCTAGCAACTGTGTTTTGATACTGTCAGTCTATCACTTTTATCTCCTTTTCAACCATCAAATCTTTAATTGTCCTTGAAATTTCCTGAATGGTCCTGTTAAGATTTTATGATAAAATAGTTGTAAGATTATCATGCTTATTTGAGGAACAAACTACCTTTCAGGAGTGTTGAAGGCTTGTTTAGGATTTGGTGGGTTTGTATCATAGTATTTTTGCTATTCTCTTTTTAGGAAGAAATCGAAACAAGGAGAGTAAGAAGATGAGAATATTTGTTTTAGAAGATGATTTTTCCCAACAGACTAGGATTGAAACGACGATTAAGAAACTTTTGAAAGGACATCATATCACTCCCAGTTCTTTTGAAGTCTTTGGTAAGCCAGACCAACTGCTGGCAGAGGTGCATGAGAAGGGAGCCCATCAGCTATTCTTTTTGGATATTGAGATTCGAAACGAGGAGATGAAAGGCTTAGAGGTGGCTAGAAAGATTCGGGATCGGGATCCTTATGCTCTCATCGTCTTTGTGACGACTCACTCGGAGTTTATGCCCCTGTCCTTTCGTTACCAAGTGTCTGCTTTGGACTACATTGATAAGGCCTTGTCAGCAGAGGAGTTTGAATCTCGTATCGAGACAGCCCTTCTCTATGCCAATAGTCAAGACAGTAAAAGTCTGGCGGAAGATTGCTTTTACTTTAAATCAAAATTTGCCCAATTTCAGTATCCTTTTAAAGAGGTTTACTATCTCGAAACGTCTCCCAGAGCCCATCGTGTTATTCTCTATACCAAGACGGACAGGCTGGAATTTACAGCGAGTTTAGAGGAGGTTTTCAAGCAGGAGCCTCGTCTCTTGCAGTGCCACCGCTCTTTTCTCATCAATCCTGCCAATGTAGTTCGTTTGGATAAGAAAGAAAAACTGCTTTATTTTCCCAATGGTGGAAGTTGCCTGATCGCGCGTTATAAGGTCAGGGAAGTATCTGAAGCTATCAATAACTTGCATTGAGCTAGGAGAGTTTATGAATATTGCTTGGATATTATTATATACGCTTATTACTAATGGGCTAAAAATTGTTATTTTCTTTAAGGTAGATGGAATTGGTCTCAATTTTGAGAGAATTTTTAAGGCCTTTCTTTTTAAGCTACTTTTGGCAGTTGTTTTTGTAATGATTAGCTATATAGTAGGAAATGATTATCTATCTTATTTTATGGAACCCTTGTACGGTATAGGTTTGTCTTTCTTACTGTTAAGAGGGCTTCCTAAAAAACTCCTCTTCTTTTATGGTCTCTTTCCAATGATATTGGTGAATCTCTTTTATAGAGGGGTCTCCTATTTTGTGCTTCCATTTTGGGGACAAGAAATTGTAGATAAAGGTAGCAATCCTATCTTTTTATTGATGACGATATTCGTTTGCTTCATAGTTTTAGTCTTTTTGAAATGGTTGGACTATGATTTCACTAACTTGAGAAAGGAGATTCTCGATAAAGGTTTTCAAAAGTCCCTGACCACGATTAACTGGATAATGGGGGCTTATTATCTAGTGATGCAAAGTCTGTCTTTCTTTGAATATGAACAAGGTATTCAATCAACGACTGTTCGCCATCTGATTCTAGTGTTTTACTTGCTCTTTTTTATGGGGATTATCAAGAAACTGGATACCTATTTGAAGGACAAACTCCATGAGAGATTGGACCAAGAGCAGGCCTTGCGCTACAGAGATATGGAGCGATATAGTCGGCATATAGAGGAACTTTACAAGGAAGTCCGGAGCTTTCGCCATGACTACACTAACCTCTTAACCAGCTTACGTCTGGGCATTGAAGAGGAGGATATGGAGCAGATAAAAGAGGTCTATGACTCGGTCTTAAAGGATTCTAGTGAAAAATTGCAGGACAATAAATATGACCTTGGTCGATTAGTAAATATTCGTGATAAAGGCCTCAAAAGTCTTCTAGCAGGGAAATTTCTAAAAGCCAGAGATAGGAACATTGTTTTTAATGTCGAAGTTCCTGAGGAGATTCAGGTTGAGGGGATGAGCCTGCTTGATTTTCTAACCATTGTGTCTATCCTTTGTGACAATGCTATTGAAGCTAGTGTAGAAGCCTGTCAACCTCATGTTTCAATCGCCTTTTTAAAAAATGGAGCACAGGAGACCTTTATCATTGAAAACTCCATCAAAGAAGAGAGCATCGATATTTCGGAGATTTTTTCTTTTGGAGCAAGTTCTAAAGGAGAGGAGAGAGGAGTTGGTCTCTATACCGTCATGAAAATTGTGGAAAGCCATCCCAATACTAGTCTAAATACCACCTGCAAAAATCAAGTTTTTCGTCAGGTTTTAACGGTTCACTCGATGCCGATTGATGATTAAAAGATTTGTGGAAAGAAGTACCGCCTGTAGTCATCAATTAAAATGCCATAGTATATGAGGTATCCTATATGAATAAGAAATCCTTTTTTATCATCTGTTCTACGTTGATCATAGCATCGAATCTTCTCATGATTTCCGTTGTGAACAAGGGAGAAGAAACGGGGAGCAACCTGTTTGTGATTGCTATAGCCTGTGTTTTGCTACCAGCCTTTTTATATGCAGTTGAAAACCAACTGACGTCAATGGTAAGAGTAGAATCAATACTCCTGATTCAGTTGACAGTTATATCCCTACTCCGTCTTATCAACAGAATAGGGAGTACGCCTGAAATCCTCAACATTATCATTACCCTTATCGCTTTGGCAAGTGGGACAGCTGCTATTCTTGTTGCAATCATGAGAATATATGAGAACAGACGGAAGTAAGGGTGCATAGCTTTCAATTTTAGATCTTTACGTTGTTAAGTTCCCCTAGGGCAAGTATGTTTTTCATGCTTGCTTTTTTTATTTTTAACAATTCAAGATGTTTTGATGACCATTTATGATTTGGATGGAAAATTTTAAAAAAATAGTAGTATACTAACCTTATTAAGGTTGTAATAGGACGAAAATAAAAAGAGTATTCCTCGTGAATGCAAAAACAATGTTACCATTGGCTATTATGCTTGCTTAAAGGCTTGAGCCTGTAAGTAGAGGAACTGTACTTGGAGGTAATTATGGATTTCAAAAGTTTTCTTATTGTTTTTGTTGTTGGCATGTTTGTTTCTTTTATTACTTCTTTAATTAGGGAAAAATTTTTAAAATCTCCAAAGAAGAATAAAGATAGATCTAATTAGATAAAAAGATTTTTTATCGCTAGTTTAATCTACAGGGGGGTTCTTTAATATTGTTTTGCCTGTCAAAATGATATGTGATAGCAGGATAAAAAATCTATAAATTAAGTTGGTATCAATATGGTGTAAAGGGCAAGCATGTTTTCCGTGCTTGCTTTTTAAATTTTTTACAATTCAAGATGTTTTGATGACCATTCGTGATTTGAGTGATCCAAGGTCAAAATGAGTGCTATACTAGCAGTGTAAAGGTTGTAGCTAAACTAAGATAAAGCATACATTTAGGAGGAAATTTTATGAAGAAAAAAATATTGATTATTTTCGTTCTATATCTGATCATGTCCATCTTTCTATATCCGCTTAGGGAGAGTGCTTGGTATCAGCTATTTTATACCATAGCTTATGTGATTGCAGTTATGATTTATTTTGCTATCATGAAAAAGAAAGGAGCAAAGAAATGAAAGCGTTTCTTGCTAAAAAACGGAACATCTTTCTTGCGAGATTGTTCCTAGGTCAGTTGCCCTTACTTGTATCCACTTATCTATTTCTATCTCGTCAGTTTTTAAATTTTTCCTTGGTTTTCCAATTTCTTTTAGTGGTTATTAACTTGGCTTCTATTTTGGTCACTGTTTATCTCACTAGGGAAATGAGGATAAGAAAGTTTGAAGATGATGATTTGGTTAGTCCTAGAACCAATCAACTCATGTTCATCGGCTTGACAGGTTTTATGTCTATTATTTGTTTGTATAGAGGTGTCACAGCAGGAGAATCTTACCAACAACTAATTGCCTATATTGGCGCTATTCTCTGCTTGATTATTATGCTTCTACTCATTTGGGGCTTGAAGTATTATAAAAAGTAGGGGCTAATGAAGTTTTTGCAATTCAAGATGTTTCGATGACAGCTCAAGATTTGGATGAAAAACTTTAACAAATAGTGCTATACTGAAATTGTCAAAGTTGCAACGGGTGCTGCTACATTCTGTTAAAAATCGCTCTTGATTGATAAGCTGGATTTGTTAGGAAAGGAGTAAATAATTATGGATAAGAAAAAGATAGTTTCGACTATAATATGTATAGTATTTCTTGTAGTGTCAGTGGATAATTTTTTTAGAGATTTAACCCCGTTATTATTCATTTTAAATATTATTGGCCTAACTTGTTTTTTAGTGTTAACATACACTAACATAAAAGAGATACTCTTAAATATAAGTAAATGATGATTTGGTTAGTCCTAGAACCAATCAACTCATGTATATCGGCTTGACAGGTTTTATGTCTATTATTTGTTTGTATAGAGGTATCACAGCAGGGGAATTCTATCAGCAATTAATTGCCTAAATTGGGGCTATTCTTTGCTTGCTTATCATGCTTCTGCTCATGTGGGGCTTGAAGTATTATAAAAAGTAGGGAAGTTTGTTTGTTGAGGAGGCTAGTTTTATGGAGTTTTTTGATAAATTTCATGCCTTTTGTTTTGGATTTTTAGTACTACTAATCGTCATTACAGTTCCTTATACGATTAACCACGGGGATTTTTTTCAAAATGAATCTGAATTGATTATTGTAAGTCTTCTTGTAACTTCGCTGAGTGTTACTTATGCTAGAAAGTTTGAAATGATTTCTTTTGGGATGTTAAGCAAGAAAGACCTTTTGCTTTTCATTGCAATCTTTCTTCTAAGTGTACTTGAGACGCTGGTTTATATTCATTTCTTCGCTGTTTCTTCTGGCGCGGGAGTTCAACACTTGGCGGAAGTCAGCAGAGGAATTTCCCTGTCTTTGATTTTGACTACCTCAGTTTTTGGACCAATCCAGGAGGAACTCATTTTCAGAGGACTTCTTCAAGGTGCGGTTTTTGACAATTCTTGGTTAGGGCTTGTGCTAACTTCCTCTCTCTTTTCTTTCATGCATGGACCTTCTAATGTCCCTTCGTTTATTTTTTATCTACTTGGGGGCTTGTTGCTGGGCTTTGCTTATAAAAAGAGCCAAAACTTATGGGTTTCTACTCTAGTCCACATGTTTTACAACAGTTGGCCACTCTTATATTATTTATAAAAATTATGAAAAGGTAAGTAGCAGATGGTGCTTACCTTTTTCAAGTTATAATGATAGCCCGAGCCAATTGAGATGCTTTTCTTTGAGAATCGGGCGTGGAGCGGTTGACGAATAAGCCAAAAACTAGTAGAATAGTAAGGAAACTTTATACGGAGGAAAGAAATGGATTTGGGTGATAATGAGCTAACACTGACTCCCATACCTGGGAAAAGTGGCAAGGCTTATATGGGTAGCTATCCTGATGGGAAGCGCATCTTTGTAAAAATGAACACCTCTCCAATCCTACCTGGTCTAGCTAGAGAACAAATTGCTCCACAATTATTATGGAGTCGCCGTTTGGCAGATGGGCGTGATATGTGTGCTCAAGAATGGTTGACAGGCAAAATATTGACCCCCTATGATATGAATCGTAAGCAAATCGTCAATATTTTAACCCGTCTTCATCGCTCACGTCCGTTGATGACACAGTTGAGTCGGTTGGGATATGCCATGGAAACACCTGTAGATTTACTACAGTCTTGGCAGGAAACTGCTCCAGATGCTTTGCGTAAAAATCATTTTATCAGTGAAGTGATGGCTGATTTACGTCAGACTATTCCAGGATTTAGAGAGGACTATGCGACCATTGTCCATGGAGATGTACGACATAGTAATTGGATTGAGACAGATAGTGGCTTGATTTATTTGGTGGATTGGGATTCGGTTCGTTTGACCGACCGCATGTTTGATGTGGCCCATATGCTCTGCCATTATATTCCAGAACATCAGTGGAAGGAATGGTTGACCTACTACGGTTACAAGTATAATCAAACGGTATTAAATAAATTATATTGGTACGGTCAATTGTCTTATTTGAGCCAGATTTCCAAGTATTATATGAACCAAGATTTAGAAAATGTCAATCGGGAGATCCATGGTTTGCGTCACTTCCGAGACAAGTATGGAAAGAGAAGATGAGAGTTAGAAATCGTAAAGGGGCGACAGAATTACTAGAGGCAAATCCCCAGTATGTGGTCCTCAATCCCTTGGAAGCCAAGGGAAAATGGCGGGACTTGTTTGGCAATGATAATCCCATTCATGTGGAAGTTGGAAGTGGAAAGGGTGCCTTTGTTTCAGGTATGGCCAAGCAAAACCCTGACATCAACTATATCGGGATTGATATTCAAAAGTCTGTTTTGAGCTACGCTTTGGACAAGGTGCTTGAAGTTGGAGTGCCTAACATCAAGCTCTTGTGGGTAGATGGTTCTGACTTGACTGACTACTTTGAAGACGGTGAGATTGATCGTTTGTATCTGAACTTTTCAGATCCTTGGCCTAAAAAACGCCATGAAAAGCGTCGTTTGACCTACAAGACCTTCTTGGATACCTTCAAGCGTATCTTGCCTGAAAATGGAGAAATTCATTTTAAGACGGATAACCGTGGCTTGTTTGAGTACAGCCTAGTGAGCTTTTCTCAGTATGGCATGAAGCTCAATGGCGTCTGGCTTGATTTACATGCCAGTGATTTTGAAGGCAATGTCATGACAGAATACGAGCAAAAATTCTCCAACAAGGGGCAAGTTATCTACCGAGTTGAGGCTCAGTTTTAATCTAAAGAGATGTCAAAAACTGTTTCGCATTCAAAAAGTTAAACAAATCATATATTCTAAGGATTTAGTTCTGTATTGCACAGAATTAGGTCCTTTTAGTTTAGTATTAAAACGGTTGTTTTTTGCTAAGTGTGTATTTGTAGCCAGATAAGTGGTATAATGAAAAGGTTATGAGAAATGGTATAAATCCTCTTGTATTCTATCTTTTCTTTTTCCTTGTGATAGTTGGTTTGATTTTTTCTGATTATCAACAACATAGACAAGTAGAGGTGCAAGCAGAAAAAGAGGTTCAAGTAGAAAAAACTGAAACAACTATTGAAACCAGTGAAGGAGAGGAAAATAAGGTTATCGAAGACAGATTAGCCGCGATGACCTTGGAAGAGAAAGTGGGACAATTGTTTTGGGCCAGAGTTCCTTCTAATCATCAGATAGAAGATCTTCAATCCTATCATTTGTCTGGTTATATCTTATTTGGCAGAGATTTTGAGGGACGAAGTTTAGAGGATATAAAAGCTTTGACAAAGGGCTACCAAGCTGCTGCCAAGATTCCATTGTTGATTGGTTCAGATGAAGAAGGAGGGACAGTGACTCGTATCAGTTCGATATTAGAAACTCCTTTTCAATCTCCTATGGCACTTTATCAGCAAGGGGGAATGGAGGCTGTGCTTTCTGATACGAAGCAAAAGGCAGAACTGTTAAAATCTGTTGGGATCAATGCTGGCCTTTTCCCAGTTGCAGATCTTGCAAGGAATCAGTCAGCCTTCATTTATGATCGAACGATTGGACAAGATGCCCCAACAACTGCAAGCTATGTTCAGCAGGTCGTAGAAGAACTTAAAAAGAGTAAGGTTGGGTCAACCTTGAAACATTTTCCAGGGTATGGCGATAATGGAGATAGTCATACCGCTATTATCCAAGACAATCGTTCTCTGGATGAATTAAGACAAGCAGATTTTCTTCCCTTTCAAGCTGGGATAGATGCAGGGGCAGATAGTGTCTTAGTCTCTCACAATATCTTATCTAAAATTGACACAGTACCATCATCTATCTCACCGAAAATCACTGAGCTTCTTCGGAAGGAACTGCATTTCAAAGGTGTTATTATGACGGATGATTTTGATATGGCAGGAATAGCTGATTTTGTCAGTCAGGAAGAAGCTGCTTTTCAAGTGATTTTAGCTGGAAATGATCTGATTCTAGGGTCTTCCTATCAAACCCAGATTCCTTATCTATTAAAGAAAATTTCCTCTGGAGAGCTGACAGAAGAGCGTATTGATGAGTCTGTGAGACGTATTTTAACTTGGAAATACGATTTGGGATTATTAGGAGCGACGCAGTAAATCTTGTAAGCCCAGACAAAAAGCTTCAAGGTTAAATCCTTGCAGGTTAGCTTGATTTGTGTTATACTTGTAGCAAGAATATGAAAAGTGAGGCGGGGAAATATCTTCGCCTCTTGCTTATGAGGAGGTGGACGCAATCGCAACAATCGTAGAATTAGTCAGAGAAGTTGTAGAACCTGTCATAGAAGCACCTTTCGAACTCGTGGATATCGAGTATGGAAAGATTGGCAGTGACATGATTCTCAGTATTTTTGTAGATAAACCTGAAGGAATTACCTTGAACGACACGGCAGACTTGACAGAAATTATCAGTCCTGTCCTAGACACCATCAAGCCAGATCCCTTCCCAGAACAATATTTCCTAGAAATCACCAGTCCAGGCTTGGAACGTCCTTTGAAAACCAAGGATGCCGTAGCTGGAGCGGTTGGGAAATACATCCATGTCGGGCTCTACCAAGCCATCGATAAGCAAAAAGTCTTTGAAGGAACTCTGTTGGCCTTTGAAGAGGACGAGTTGACCATGGAATATATGGACAAGACGCGTAAGAAAACCGTCCAAATTCCATACAGTTTAGTATCAAAAGCACGTTTAGCAGTTAAATTATAGAAAAAGAAAGGATAGCTTTTGAGGATTCAAAAGTGAAGAAAACATGAGTAAAGAAATGCTAGAGGCCTTCCGCATTTTGGAAGAAGACAAGGGAATCAAAAAAGAAGATATCATCGACGCAGTAGTAGAGTCGCTTCGTTCCGCTTATCGCAGACGCTATGGTCAATCAGACAGCGTAGCTATTGACTTTAACGAAAAAACAGGTGACTTTACAGTTTATACTGTCCGTGAAGTTGTTGATGAAGTATTTGATAGCCGTTTGGAAATCAGCTTGAAAGACGCTCTTGCCATTAATTCAGCCTATGAGCTTGGTGACAAAATCAAGTTTGAAGAAGCACCTGCTGAGTTTGGTCGTGTAGCAGCTCAATCTGCCAAACAAACCATCATGGAAAAAATGCGCAAGCAAACACGTGCCATCACTTACAATACTTACAAAGAACATGAGCAAGAAATCATGTCTGGTACAGTAGAACGCTTTGACAATCGCTTTATCTATGTCAATCTCGGCAGCATCGAAGCCCAATTGTCAAAACAAGACCAAATTCCTGGTGAAGTTTTTGCTTCTCATGATCGTATCGAAGTGTATGTCTACAAGGTTGAAGACAACCCTCGTGGTGTCAACGTCTTTGTTAGCCGTAGCCATCCAGAAATGATCAAACGCTTGATGGAGCAAGAAATTCCAGAAGTTTATGACGGAACGGTTGAAATCATGAGCGTGGCTCGTGAAGCTGGTGACCGTACGAAGGTTGCAGTTCGTAGCCATAATCCAAACGTGGACGCTATCGGTACAATCGTTGGACGTGGTGGAGCTAATATCAAGAAAATTACTAGCAAATTCCACCCAGCTCGTTACGATGCCAAGAGCGACCGTATGGTGCCAATCGAAGAAAACATCGATGTTATCGAGTGGGTAGCAGATCCAGCTGAATTTATCTACAATGCCATCGCTCCTGCTGAGGTTGATCAAGTTATCTTTGATGAAAACGACAGCAAACGTGCCTTGGTGGTTGTTCCTGATAACAAGCTTTCTCTTGCTATCGGTCGTCGTGGACAAAACGTTCGCTTGGCAGCTCACTTGACTGGTTACCGTATCGATATCAAGTCTGCTAGCGAATTTGAAGCCATGGAAGAGGTTGCTTCAGTAGATTTGGAAGCAGAAAACGATACTGTAGAAGAATAAAAGCTGCTAGAGGAGGGAAAGATGAAAACGAGAAAAATCCCTTTGCGCAAGTCTGTTGTGTCCAATGAAGTGATTGATAAGCGTGATTTGCTCCGCATTGTCAAGAACAAGGAAGGACAAGTCTTTATCGATCCAACAGGCAAGGCCAACGGCCGCGGCGCTTATATCAAGCTAGACAATAAAGAAGCCCTAGAGGCTAAAAAGAAGAAGGTCTTTAACCGTAGCTTTGACATGGAAGTGGAAGAAAGCTTTTATGATGAGTTGATCGCTTATGTGGATCACAAAGTGAAAAGAAGAGAGTTAGGACTTGAATAAGCAAAAGATAAGCAATCTCTTGGGACTTGCTCAGCGAGCAGGGCGGATTATATCGGGTGAAGAATTGGTGGTCAAGGCCATTCAAGACGGCAAGGCCAAGTTGGTCTTTCTAGCCCATGATGCTGGACCCAATCTGACCAAGAAGATTCAAGATAAAAGTCATTATTATCAAGTAGAAATTGTAACCGTGTTTTCAACACTGGAATTAAGCATAGCAGTCGGAAAATCAAGAAAGGTTTTGGCTGTGACAGATGCTGGATTTACAAAGAAAATGAGGTCTCTTATGGAATAGAAGAGGAGGACATGATTTGTCTAAGAAAAGATTGTACGAAATCGCAAAAGAACTTGGAAAAGAAAGTAAAGAAGTTGTAGCGCGTGCAAAAGAGTTGGGCTTGGATGTGAAAAGCCACTCATCAAGTGTGGAAGAAGCTGTCGCTGCAAAAATCGCTGCCAGCTTTAAGCCTGCAGCTGCTCCGAAAGAAGAAGCAAAACCTGCAGCACCAAAAGCAAGTGCAGAAAAGAAAGCCGAAAAATCTGAGCCAGCTAAACCAGCTGTAGCTAAGGAAGAGGCAAAACCGGCTGAGCCAGTTGCTCCGAAGGCAGAAAAAGTAGCAACAAAACCGCAAAGCCGTAATTTCAAGGCTGAGCGTGAAGCCCGTGCCAAAGAGCAGGCAGAACGACGCAAGCAAAATAAGGGCAATAACCGTGACCAACAACAAAACGGCAACCGTCAGAAAAATGACGGCCGTAATGGCGGAAAACAAGGTCAAGGCAACCGCGACAATCGTCGCTTTAATGACCAAGCTAAGAAACAGCAAGGTCAGCAAAATCGTGGAAACGATCGTCGTCAACAAGAGGACAAACGTCCGCATCAAGCGGCTCCACGTGTTGACTTTAAAGCCCGTGCAGCAGCCCTAAAAGCAGAGCAAAATGCAGAGTACGCACGTTCAAGTGAGGAACGTTTCAAGCAGACTCAGGCTGCCAAAGAAGCCTTGGCCCAAGCTAATAAACGCAAGGAGCCAGAGGAAATCTTTGAAGAAGTGGCTAAGTTAGCTGAACAAGCGCAACAAGTTCAAGCAGTGGTTGAACCAGCTCCTGTAGCTAAAGAAGCGCCAGTGGATACACGTCGTAAAAAACAAGCTCGACCAGACAAAGAACGTGATGATTATGATCACGAAGAAGATGGTCCTAGAAAACAACAAAAGAATCGAAGTAGTCAAAATCAAGTGAGAAATCAAAAGAATAGTAACTGGAATAACAACAAAAAGAACAAAAAAGGCAATAACAAGAACAACCGCAATCAGACTCCAAAACCTGTTACGGAGCGTAAATTCCATGAATTGCCAACAGAATTTGAATATACAGATGGTATGACCGTTGCGGAAATCGCAAAACGTATCAAACGTGAACCAGCTGAAATCGTTAAGAAACTCTTTATGATGGGTGTCATGGCCACACAAAACCAATCCTTGGATGGGGAAACAATTGAACTCCTCATGGTGGATTATGGTATCGAAGCCAAACAAAAGGTTGAAGTGGATAATGCTGACATCGAACGTTTCTTTGTCGAAGATGGTTATCTCAATGAAGATGAATTGGTAGAGCGTCCACCAGTTGTAACCATTATGGGGCACGTTGACCACGGTAAAACAACCCTTTTGGATACTCTTCGTAACTCTCGTGTTGCGACAGGTGAAGCGGGTGGTATCACTCAGCATATCGGTGCCTACCAAATCGTGGAAAATGGCAAGAAGATTACCTTCCTTGATACACCAGGACACGCGGCCTTTACATCTATGCGCGCGCGTGGTGCTTCTGTTACCGATATTACTATCTTGGTCGTAGCGGCAGATGACGGGGTTATGCCTCAGACTATCGAAGCCATTAACCACTCAAAAGCGGCCAACGTTCCAATCATCGTAGCCATTAACAAGATTGATAAACCAGGTGCTAACCCAGAACGCGTTATCGGTGAATTGGCAGAGCATGGAGTTATGTCAACTGCTTGGGGTGGAGATTCTGAATTTGTTGAAATCTCAGCTAAATTCAACCAAAATATCGAAGAATTGTTGGAAACAGTCCTTCTTGTGGCTGAAATCCAAGAACTCAAGGCAGACCCAACAGTGCGTGCTATCGGTACAGTTATCGAAGCGCGCTTGGATAAAGGAAAAGGTGCGGTTGCAACCCTTCTTGTTCAACAAGGTACCTTGAATGTTCAAGACCCAATCGTTGTCGGAAATACCTTCGGTCGTGTCCGTGCTATGACCAACGACCTTGGTCGTCGTGTTAAGGTTGCTGGACCATCAACACCAGTTTCAATCACAGGTTTGAACGAAGCGCCAATGGCGGGTGACCACTTTGCCGTTTACGAAGATGAAAAATCTGCGCGTGCAGCTGGTGAAGAGCGTGCCAAACGTGCCCTCATGAAACAACGTCAAGCTACCCAACGTGTCAGCCTTGAAAACCTCTTTGATACACTTAAAGCTGGTGAACTCAAGTCTGTTAACGTTATCATCAAGGCCGACGTACAAGGTTCTGTTGAAGCCCTTTCTGCCTCACTTCAAAAGATCGATGTAGAAGGTGTCAAAGTGACCATCGTCCACTCGGCAGTCGGTGCCATCAACGAATCTGACGTGACTCTTGCCGAAGCTTCAAATGCCTTTATCGTTGGTTTCAACGTACGCCCTACGCCACAAGCTCGTCAACAAGCTGAAGCTGACGATGTGGAAATCCGTCTCCACAGCATTATCTACAAGGTTATCGAAGAGATGGAAGAAGCCATGAAAGGGATGCTTGATCCAGAATTTGAAGAAAAAGTTATCGGTGAAGCAGTTATTCGTGAAACCTTCAAGGTGTCTAAAGTGGGAACTATCGGTGGATTCATGGTTATCAACGGTAAGGTTACCCGTGACTCTAAAGTCCGTGTTATCCGTGATGGTGTCGTTATCTATGACGGTGAACTCGCAAGCTTGAAACACTACAAAGACGACGTTAAGGAAGTTACAAACGGTCGTGAAGGTGGATTGATGATCGATGGCTACAATGATATCAAGATGGATGATGTGATTGAGGCCTACGTCATGGAAGAAATCAAACGATAAGATTTTTTACTCCTTTCGTAGGTGGTGAGGGACGCAAGCAAACCGATGGTTTCATTGCTTATTTTTGAGCCTAGGGTCTCAAAAATCCCCTGTAATGGGACTGATAAATCAGTTCCATCACTTTCACCACGGCGAAAGAAGCAGATGAGTTCAAATTGAACTTCGTTTCAATTTGAACTGAAAATCAATAAGTTTAAAAATAGCTAGGTCTGCTGGCCTAGCTATTGGTTCAAAGTAGAGAAAGGAATATCATGGCAAATCATTTCCGTACGGATCGTGTGGGCATGGAAATCAAGCGTGAAGTCAATGAGATTTTGCAAAAGAAAGTCCGTGATCCGCGTGTCCAAGGTGTGACCATCACAGATGTTCAGATGTTAGGTGATTTATCTGTTGCCAAGGTTTACTACACCATTTTGAGTAACCTTGCTTCAGATAATCAAAAAGCCCAAATCGGGCTTGAAAAAGCAACTGGTACCATCAAACGTGAACTTGGTCGCAATTTGAAATTGTACAAAATCCCAGATTTGACCTTCGTCAAAGACGAATCCATCGAATATGGAAACAAGATTGACGAAATGCTACGCAATCTGGATAAGAACTAAGAAGAGGGGCAACCCTCTTTTTTGGTGGGGAAATGGCTATAAAACATGCTGGCGGAATCTTTCCAGAGTTAAACATTATTAAAAAGCTTTATAAAATTTAGCTTGTATGATATTATAGGAAATGAAAGAGTGAGATAAAACGATTTTTCAGCGATATCCAGCAAGACTGGTATCGCCAATATTTTAAAGTGTAGTTAAAAGAGGGAAGATAATATGGGACTTATAAAAACTCTAGCTAAAACTTACGGGAATTACTTTTTGACCGTGCAAGGTGTAAAAGTAATGAAAACGATAAAGAAAGATGATAATGCTGTTGTCGGTCTGGGGAAACTTTTTATTGCCGACAAGTTAATGGATACGGCTCGGTGGCTCATCAAGCCAGAGGAGAGAGAATGAAATTTTTCTGGGGACTTCTTGCCATTCTTTTTATTAAACCAATTTTTGGGATTTTGAAATTCTTTTGGATGATCATCTCTTTTGCGGTCCAATTGCTGTTTTACAAGCTATTATTTAAAATATTGGATTGGCTCTTTAAACTTATTTAGGTCGTAATTCAAGTCGCAGAGAACTAGCAGATACTCTACTGCTAGTTTTTTAATCTCTTTCCTTATGGTATAATATAAGCAGTAAAATCATTTTATACTCTTCGAAAATCTCTTCAAACCACGTCAGCTTCACCTTGCCGTAGGTGTGGTTACTGACTTCGTCAGTTCTATCCACAACCTCAAAACACTGTTTTGACCAACCTGCGGCTAGATTCCTAGTTTGCTCTTTGATTTTCATTGAGTATTAGAACATACAATGGAGGTCGTCATGGACAATATCATCGATGTGTCAATTCCCGTTGCAGAAGTGGTGGACAAGCATCCAGAAGTCTTGGAAATTCTACTTGAGCTGGGTTTTAAACCACTTGCTAATCCCTTGATGCGCAATACCGTTGGTCGTAAAGTATCGCTCAAACAGGGTTCTAAGCTTGAAGGAACTCCTATGGACAAGATTGTCCGCACGCTGGAAGCAAACGGCTACGAAGTGATTGGATTAGACTAATGGCAGATGAACGGATTCATGTCCTACGGGATATTTTGTTAGAATTGCATAATGGTGCCTCTCCTGAGTCGGTTCAGGAGCGTTTTGATGCGACCTTTGCGGGTGTCTCAGCCATCGAGATTTCCCTCATGGAGCACGAGCTGATGAACTCAGACTCGGGCGTCACTTTTGAAGATGTCATGGAACTCTGTGATGTCCATGCTAATCTTTTTAAAAATGCTATTAAAGGTGTCGAAGTAGAGGATACCGAGCATCCTGGCCACCCAGTTCGGATCTTTAAGGAAGAAAATCTGGCCCTCCGTGCGGCCTTGATTCGCATTCGTAGATTGTTAGATACCTATGAGTCCATGGAAGATGAAGAAATGCTTGCGGAGATGCGCAAGGGTTTGGTCCGTCAGATGGGACTTGTGGGGCAATTTGACATCCATTACCAACGTAAAGAAGAACTCTTTTTCCCCATCATGGAGCGCTATGGACACGATTCCCCTCCTAAGGTCATGTGGGGAGTGGATGACCAGATTAGGGAACTCTTTCAAACAGCTTTAGCGACGGCCAAGTCACTACCTGAAGTGCCGATTTCCACTGTAAAGGAAACTTTTGAAGCCTTTGCGACAGAGTTTGAAAGTATGATTTTCAAGGAAGAGTCCATCCTTCTCATGATTCTCCTTGAGTCGTTCACCCAAGATGACTGGCTTCAGATTGCGGAGGAGAGTGACGCCTATGGCTATGCCATCATCCGTCCGTCTGAGAAATGGGTGCCAGAACGTCAGCGCTTTGTTGAGGAAAAGAGTGCAGAGGAGCCTGTACAGTTAGATACGGCAGAGGGTCAAGTTCAGCAGGTTATTGATACGCCAGAAGGTCAGTTTACTATTACCTTTACCCCTAAGGAAAAGGAAACAGTGTTGGACCGCCATAGTCAACAGGCTTTTGGAAATGGCTATCTCTCGGTCGAGCAGGCTAACCTGATCCTCAATCACCTCCCTATGGAGATTACCTTTGTCAATAAAGACGATATCTTCCAATATTACAATGACAATACGCCAGCTGATGAGATGATTTTCAAACGGACCCCGTCCCAAGTAGGGCGCAATGTCGAACTTTGCCATCCGCCTAAGTACTTGGACAAGGTCAAGACCATTATGAAGGGGCTTCGTGAGGGAAGCAAAGACAAGTATGAAATGTGGTTCAAATCTGAGTCACGAGGCAAGTTTGTTCACATCACCTACGCTGCAGTCCATGATGAAGCTGGAGAATTCCAAGGTGTGTTGGAGTACGTTCAGGATATTCAACCCTACCGTGAGATTGACACGGACTATTTCCGTGGATTAGAATAAGGAGAAAAAATGAGTTACGAACAAGAATTTATGAAGGAATTTGAAGCTTGGGTTAATACCCAGATTATGATCAATGACATGGCGCACAAGGAAAGCCAAAAAGTCTACGAAGAAGACCAAGACGAGCGTGCCAAAGATGCCATGATTCGCTACGAAAGCCGTTTGGATGCCTATCAGTTCTTGCTTGGTAAGTTTGAAAACTTCAAAGCAGGCAAGGGATTCCATGATTTGCCAGATGGATTGTTTGGTGAGCGAAATTATTAAACGAGAAAGATTCTTGATTTTTTACTAAAATCTTGATAGAATATTTATATTAAATCCTTGTCAGAGCAGGGATTTTTTATTGAAAGGATTTTATCATGTCAAAGAAACTCAATCGTAAAAAACAATTACGAAATAGCCTCCGTCGTGCAGGTGCCTTTTCAAGTACTGTGACTAAGGTTGTAGAAGAGACAAAAAAAGTCGTAAAACGTGCAGAGCAGTCAGCAAGCCAAGCTGGTAAGGCTGTTTCTAAAAAAGTTGAACAAGCAGTAGAAGCTACCAAAGAGCAAGCTCAAAAAGTAGCCAATTCTGTAGAAGATTTTGCAGCAAACTTGGGTGGACTTCCACTTGATCGTGCTAAGACTTTCTATGATGAAGGAATCAAGTCTGCTTCAGATTTCAAAAACTGGACTGAAAAAGAACTCCTTGCCTTGAAAGGAATCGGTCCAGCTACCATCAAGAAATTGAAAGAAAATGGCATCAAGTTCAAGTAATTTTTCTTGTGCCTTGCATTTCCGTCAAAATCTTGCTACAATAGAGCCATTAGAGGTGTTTTGAATCCCACATTTTACAGAAAGTGGCGGTGCTGAGAAGTCCACAAATGTGTCAAAACTAGTTGCTAATGGATGAAAAATTGAAATAAAAGTGTCTTTTTGTTTTAAAGACGAGAGTTGCGGGCAACTGCCCGAAATTGGGTGGTACCGCGGATAAATACATTCGTCCCTGTCATGTAGATGGCAGGGATTTTCTTTTGCGTCTTAGTAAAAGGAGGTTGTTATGAAGCAATCTTTTAAAACAAGTAAACTCTATTATGGTTTTCCTATCTTCATTTTGGCGTATCAAGATCAGAATTTTGGACACAATATAACGACCTGTAGCTCCTCTTATAGCTTGGGAGATTGGCTAGTCATTGGTGTCGGATCTGAAGAAAATGCGGCTGAACAGATTAAGCATTATCAACAGTTCACTGTGAATATCCCTGATGAAAATCTCATGCTCGAGATGGAGCAGGCTGGTTTTATCAGTCATCGAGAGAAATTGAAACACCTGGGGCTAGACTACGAGATTTCTGAACAGACTCAGTCTCCGATTTTAGAGGCCTGTCCAGTCGTATTGGGCTGTCAGGTAGATCGGATTATCGAGGAAGATGGAATCTGTCATATTTTTGCCAAGATTATCGAGAGACTTGCTGATCCAGATCTCTTGGATGAGAAAGGGCATTTTAAAAATGACCGTTTTTCACCGACTTACTTTATGGGGGACGGTCACCAGCGCGTTTATCGCTATTTAGATAATCGTGTTGACCCTATGGGGAGCTTCATAAAGAAAGCGAGGAAGAAGGATGTCAAGAGCTGAATTACCAGAACGATTAGAAACCGAACGACTCGTCCTACGAGTTCGTACAGTGGCAGATGCTGAGGATATCCATACTTACGCTAGTCTGCCAGAAGTCGCCTATCCAGCAGGTTTTCCGCCCGTCAAGACCTTGGAAGATGAGATTTACTATCTGGAGCATATCCTTCCCGAACGCAATCAAAAGGAAAATCTCCCAGCTGGTTATGGAATTGTTGTCAAGGGAACTGATAAAGTCATTGGTTCTGTTGACTTCAATCACCGTCACGAAGATGATGTGCTAGAGCTCGGCTATACCTTGCACCCAGACTATTGGGGCAGAGGCTATGTACCAGAAGCAGCGCGTGCCTTGATTGACCTAGGCTTTCAAGAATTGGGTCTTCACAAGATAGAACTGGTCTGCTTTGGATACAATGTCCAAAGTCAACGAGTCGTAGAAAAACTTGGATTTACCCTCGAAGCTCGCATAAGAGAACGTAAAGATATTCAAGGAAACCGCTGTGATGATTTGAGATATGGCTTGCTGAGGAGTGAGTGGGAGGTAATTTGATGCATGTTTTCATCATTGGGGCTCCGGCTTCTGGAAAAATGACGATTGGTCAAGAACTATCTCGACTGACGGATTCTACCCTCTTTTATAACCATCAAGCCATCGATTTTGCACTAGAAATCTATCAGGATTATACAGAGGAAATGTGGGAATTTGTTCGTGGAATTATCTTTTCTTTCCTTGGAGCAAGTGCAAGAAATCAGCGATCAGTAATTTTAACAGACGTAATTGATTTTTCAAATCAGTACCAGCTGCTGTATTTGAAGCAAATTCAGGATTTGTTGGATGACTATCATCAAGAGATTCTTTTTGTGGAGTTGGAAACAAGTCTTGAGGAGCGCTTACATCGAAATCGAACGGAGAACCGGTTGAAGCACAAACCCTTAAAACGACATATTGAGGTATCTGAAAGAGAAATTTTAGAGACCGCTGAAACACTTCAATTAAATTCCCAGCATCAACTGAATGAGTTGCACCACTACTTTAAAATAAATAATACGAATTTGTCTGCAGAAGAAGCTGCTAAGCAAATTCAAAATAAAATGAATACAATAGAGAAAGGACAAACACATGTCTAAAGAACTTTCACCTAAATACAATCCAGCCGAAGTTGAGGCTGGTCGTTACCAAAAATGGCTTGATGCGGATGTTTTCAAGCCTTCAGGCGATCAAAAGGCTAAGCCTTATTCAATCGTCATTCCGCCACCAAACGTAACTGGTAAACTTCACCTTGGTCACGCTTGGGATACGACTTTGCAAGATATCATCATCCGTCAAAAACGGATGCAAGGTTTTGATACACTTTGGCTTCCAGGGATGGACCACGCTGGGATTGCCACTCAAGCTAAAGTTGAGGAGCGCTTGCGTGGTGAGGGCATCAGCCGCTATGACCTCGGTCGTGAAAAATTCCTCGACAAGGTCTGGGAATGGAAAGACGAATATGCCACTACCATCAAGGAACAATGGGGCAAGATGGGGCTCTCTGTAGACTACTCTCGCGAGCGTTTCACTCTTGATGAAGGTTTGTCAAAAGCCGTTCGCAAGGTCTTTGTGGACCTTTATAAGAAAGGCTGGATCTACCGTGGTGAGTTTATCATCAACTGGGACCCAGCTGCACGCACAGCCCTTTCGGATATCGAAGTTATCCACAAGGATGTAGAAGGTGCCTTCTACCACATGAACTACATGCTGGAAGACGGCTCACGCGCCCTTGAAGTTGCGACAACTCGTCCTGAGACCATGTTTGGGGACGTTGCCGTTGCGGTCAATCCAGAAGATCCACGCTACAAGGACTTGATTGGTAAAAATGTTATCCTTCCAATCGCTAATAAATTGATTCCAATCGTTGGGGATGAGCATGCTGATCCTGAGTTTGGTACTGGTGTCGTGAAAATCACACCTGCTCATGATCCAAACGACTTCTTGGTTGGTCAACGCCACAACTTGCCACAAGTTAACGTCATGAACGATGACGGAACCATGAACGACTTGGCCTTCGAATTTGCAGGTATGGACCGTTTTGAAGCTCGTAAGGCAGTCGTTATTAAGTTGGAAGAAATCGGCGCCCTCGTTAAAATTGAAAAACGTGTCCACAGTGTTGGACACTCAGAGCGTACAGGTGTAGTGGTTGAGCCACGCTTGTCTACTCAATGGTTTGTGAAGATGGACCAATTGGCTAAGAATGCCATTGCCAACCAAGACACAGAGGACAAGGTCGAATTCTACCCACCTCGTTTCAACGATACCTTCCTCCAATGGATGGAAAATGTCCACGACTGGGTAATCTCTCGTCAGCTTTGGTGGGGTCACCAAATCCCTGCTTGGTACAATGCTGAGGGTGAAATGTACGTCGGTGAAGAAGCTCCAGAAGGTGACGGATGGACTCAGGACGAAGATGTCTTGGATACTTGGTTCAGTTCTGCTCTTTGGCCATTCTCGACAATGGGCTGGCCTGATGTCGACTCAGCAGACTTCAAACGTTACTTCCCAACATCAACCTTGGTAACAGGTTACGACATCATCTTCTTCTGGGTATCTCGTATGATCTTCCAATCCTTGGAATTCACTGGTCGTCAGCCATTCCAAAACGTTCTTATCCACGGTCTCATCCGTGACGAGCAAGGACGCAAGATGTCTAAATCTCTCGGAAACGGGATTGATCCAATGGATGTTATTGAGAAATACGGTGCTGATGCCCTTCGTTGGTTCCTTTCAAACGGTTCTGCACCAGGTCAAGACGTGCGCTTCTCTTACGAGAAAATGGATGCTTCATGGAACTTCATTAACAAAATCTGGAACATCTCTCGCTACATCCTCATGAACAATGAAGGATTGACCCTTGAGCAAGCAACTGCCAATGTGGAAAAAGTTGTTAACAAGGAAGCTGGAAATGTCACTGACCGCTGGATTCTCCACAACCTCAATGAAACTATCGGCAAAGCAACTGCCAACTTTGACAAGTTTGAGTTTGGTGTCGCTGGACACATCCTCTACAACTTCATTTGGGATGAATTTGCGGACTGGTACGTTGAGTTGACCAAGGAAGTCCTTTATAGCGATAATGAAGAAGAGAAAGTCATCACACGTTCTGTTCTCCTTTATACTTTGGACAAGATCCTTCGTCTCCTTCACCCAATCATGCCATTCGTGACAGAGGAAATCTTTGGACAAATCTCAGAAGGCTCTATTGTTACAGCAGAATACCCAACTGTCAACCCAGCCTTTGAAGACCTTGCTGCTCACACAGGTGTGGAAAGCCTCAAAGACTTGATTCGTGCCGTTCGTAATGCGCGTGCGGAAGTAAACGTTGCTCCAAGCAAGCCTATCACTATCCTTGTTAAGACTAGCGATAGTGACTTGGAAGCCTTCTTTAACAGTAATGTCAACTATATCAAACGCTTCACAAATCCAGAACACTTGGAAATCGCTTCAACCATCCCTGCACCTGAACTGGCAATGTCAAGTGTCATCACAGGAGCAGAAATCTACTTGCCACTTGCAGACCTCCTTAATGTCGAAGAAGAACTGGCTCGCCTCGACAAAGAACTCGCTAAATGGCAAAAAGAACTGGATATGGTCGGCAAAAAACTCTCTAACGAACGCTTCGTAGCCAACGCCAAACCAGAAGTCGTCCAAAAAGAACGCGACAAACAAGCCGACTACCAAGCCAAGTACGACGCGACCGTCGCACGTATCGATGAGATGAAGAAGCTCGTTAAATAAACATAGAAACACGGTGATGAGCCGTGTTTTTTGGTATAATAAAATCAATATCTATTGATGGAGAAAGTGATGTCTAAGCACCCGCATTATGAATTGTTAAATTTAATTGGCTACGGTCTTGCCAAGTTTGACAAGCTTTTTATAAAAGAATTTCAATGTTCTAGCAAGTCGGAGTTTTATCGCTATGTGGTTTCTCTGGGAATTGCTGAAACAACTGGAGTTGTAAAAAATAGAATGGATTTATTTGATCCTTATTTTGACAATAATCGAAAAGGTTGGTGGCAGAAAGCTGAAGTTTACCGTTTTCGTAAAGATTTAATTGATATGATGTTTGGAAATGAAGATGTTCATAGTTATGCTGAAATAGTTAAAATGTTACTTGCCAGTGAAGGGAAGCAAATGGGTATTACAACTATTGAAAAGCCAATTATTCGAACTAAATTCAAACGTCTACAAGAAACTGGAATGGAAGCAGAGAATTATTTTATCCTTCATTTTGATAAAGAAGAAAAATTTCAAGGTGGACTATTGACCGATGCCCGTCTTTATGGTGATGGATATGACTTTCAAGTAGATGTGCAAGATCATTCCTATCTTGCCGAAGTTAAAGGAATTCGAAAATCTAAGGGTCGCATTCGATTGACTGCCAGAGAATATGAAAAAGCCAAAGAGTTTAAATCAGATTTTATTTTATCCTTAGTTACTAACCTAGATGATATTCCCAAGCTAGTGTTAATTGATAATCCTTTGAATCATTTTGAATTCCAAAAGAGCATCATAAAAAATGAAATCATTGAATATAGAAGCTTAGAAGATTTGTATTAGTTCCCCCTTAACCTTTGACTATTCCGCAAAATTATCGTAAAATAAAGAGTAAATGATAAAATGAGGTCAGAGTCTGTTCGCTCTGGCGATAGTAGTATAAATGAGGAGAAACGCTTTGGAATTAGAAGTATTTGCTGGGCAAGAAAAAAGTGAACTATCTATGATTGAGGTAGCGCGTGCTATCTTGGAACTTCGTGGTCGCGATCATGAGATGCATTTTAGCGATCTTGTAAACGAAATTCAAAACTACCTTGGAACATCAAACAGCGATATCCGTGAAGCCTTGCCTTTGTTCTACACAGAGTTGAACTTTGACGGTAGCTTCATCTCACTTGGAGACAACAAATGGGGTCTTCGTTCATGGTATGGTGTGGACGAAATCGATGAAGAAATCATCGCTCTTGAAGAAAATGACGACGATGAAGTAGCACCAAAAGCTAAGAAAAAACGTGTCAATGCCTTCATGGATGGTGATTCAGATGCCATTGACTACAATGCAGATGATCCAGAAGACGAAGATGCATACGAAGCAGATCCAGCTCTTTCATACGATGATGAAAATCCAGATGATGAGAAAAACGAAGTGGAGGCTTACGACGCAGAAATCAACGAAATCGCCCCTGATGACTTGGGTGAGGACGTGGATCTCAACGAAGAAGACGACGAGTTTTCAGATGATGATTCTGAAAACATCGAGGAATAAAAGTTAGCTATTGACAATTATCCTATTTTCAGGTATCATATTGTTCGGGCACCTCTTTTAGAGGTCGGAGCTCCCTAGTTCTTAGGGAGCTATTTTTGTTTTTCAAGAAGTTATCTTCTTGTATTTTAGTTGTGAATCTGGTGCAGTCGTCCCAGATTATTCTTATTAGTAGGGTCTTGTTTTCTATGTCCCCTCGTAGTTGACAAGACCTTGAGCATTTTAGAAAGAGGAATCTATGTCAACGAAATATATTTTTGTAACTGGTGGTGTGGTATCGTCTATTGGGAAAGGGATTGTGGCAGCAAGTCTAGGCCGTCTCTTGAAAAATCGTGGTCTCAAAGTGACGATTCAAAAGTTTGACCCTTATATCAATATCGATCCGGGAACCATGAGTCCTTACCAGCACGGAGAAGTTTTTGTGACAGATGATGGAGCTGAGACAGATTTGGACTTGGGTCACTATGAACGTTTCATCGATATCAATCTTAACAAATATTCCAACGTGACAACTGGTAAAATTTACAGTGAAGTTCTTCGTAAGGAACGCCGTGGAGAATACCTTGGGGCAACTGTTCAGGTTATTCCTCATATCACAGATGCTTTGAAAGAGAAAATCAAGCGTGCCGCTGTAACGACCGACTCTGATGTCATTATCACAGAGGTTGGTGGAACGGTTGGGGATATCGAGTCCTTACCATTCTTAGAGGCCCTTCGTCAGATGAAGGCAGATGTGGGTGCAGATAATGTTATGTACATTCATACAACCTTGCTTCCATACCTCAAGGCTGCCGGTGAAATGAAAACCAAACCAACTCAACACTCTGTAAAAGAATTGCGTGGTTTGGGAATCCAGCCAAATATGTTGGTGATTCGTACAGAACAACCAGCTGGTCAAGGAATTAAAAACAAGCTAGCCCAGTTCTGTGATGTGGCACCAGAAGCTGTTATCGAATCTTTGGATGTTGAACACCTTTATCAAATTCCATTGAACTTGCAGGCTCAAGGTATGGACCAAATTGTCTGTGACCATTTGAAACTAGACGCACCAGTAGCGGATATGACAGAATGGTCAGCTATGGTGGACAAAGTCATGAATCTGAAAAAACAAGTCAAGATTTCCCTTGTGGGTAAGTATGTTGAGTTACAGGATGCCTACATCTCTGTGGTTGAAGCCTTGAAACACTCTGGTTATGCCAACGATGCAGAAGTTAAAATTAATTGGGTCAACGCCAATGATGTGACAGCAGAGAATGTGGCAGAACTCTTGTCTGATGCAGACGGAATCATCGTACCAGGAGGTTTTGGCCAACGTGGTACGGAAGGGAAAATCCAAGCCATCCGCTATGCGCGTGAGAATGATGTTCCAATGTTGGGAGTCTGCTTGGGAATGCAGTTGACTTGTATCGAGTTTGCTCGTCACGTTTTAGGTCTTGAAGGTGCTAATTCTGCAGAGCTTGCACCAGAAACAAAATACCCTATCATTGATATCATGCGTGATCAGATTGATGTTGAGGATATGGGTGGAACCCTTCGTTTGGGACTTTATCCATCTAAGTTGAAACGTGGCTCTAAGGCTGCGGCTGCTTATCACAATCAAGAAGTGGTGCAACGCCGTCACCGTCATCGTTATGAGTTTAACAATGCCTTCCGTGAGCAGTTTGAGGCAGCAGGCTTTGTCTTCTCAGGAGTTTCTCCAGACAATCGTTTGGTCGAAATTGTGGAAATTCCTGAAAATAAATTCTTTGTGGCTTGCCAGTATCACCCTGAACTTTCAAGTCGTCCAAACCGCCCAGAAGAACTCTACACTGCTTTTGTCACTGCAGCTGTTGAGAACAGTAATTAGTAAAATAAGAACCTTTGAGAAGAATCTCAGAGGTTTTTTTGATTGCATATTTAGGATATGAGTTGCAAAATAAAAACATAGTGATATAATTAACATAACAAAAGTTAAGGAGGATTTACAATGAAAAAAATCACACTATTTGGTTTGTCTCTAGCAGGCCTAGCTTTACTGGCTTTTCCTCATTCAGGTCAGGCATTCGAGCTAAAAGAAGAATGGGTTGTTAAATGTGGAGTTCAGTATCAAGATGGCAAGATTCTCCGATTTAATAATGGCCATGAAGTGGATATTAAAGTATTGGATTTGCCAAAAACCGAGAAAATCGAGTGGACGGTTAGTCTCAATGGTCAAGATCAGACAGTCAATTTCCTAGGTCAAGAAAAGGACAAGTCTATGATTGGCGTAGAAGGGCGTTATCTGAATTTCTATGTTCCATATGGCTATAGAGGAGATATCAAGGTAGAAGCCAAGAGCGGAAACGAAGTGAAGACTTGGTCAACGAAAGTGGTTGACGATGTACATCATGAAGGTGGAAAGAGAGGCTACTACCGTATTGAAGAATCAAATAATCAATACACTTACCTCGATGCTAAATGGGATTATCAAACCAAGACTTACACTGCCACCCTACCAGAGACTGTCAATGGTCAAAAAGTCTTTGCTTGGGCAAATTATGATAATGACGAGTTGAAACTAGAAAAACCAAAATCTATCAGTCATAAATATGATGATGGAGGAGCTTTCAGAGAACTTTATCCGATTGTAAAAGCAGAAAGCTGGCTAAAATCAAACCAAAACTGGTACTATCAAAAACAAGGTCAATTAGTACAGAATGCTTGGGTTAAAGACAAGGGAACTTGGTACTTTATGAATGATAAAGGAGTCATGTTCAATCAAACTTGGCTCTATCAAGGTGGCAACTGGTATGCCTTTAAATCATCAGGAGCCATGATTGCGAGTGACTGGCTTTACGATCAAGGCAAGTGGTACTATTTATCAACTTCAGGAGCCATGAAAGCAAGCACTTGGGTTTATGACAAGGGAGAATGGTATTATGTAAGTTCTTCTGGTGCCATGCTAGCGAGTGATTGGGTCAAAGATAATGGCAAGTGGTATTATCTAGCTTCATCAGGTAAGATGCTTCGCAATACCTACACACCTGATGGTTACTACGTTGGCAACTCAGGTGTCTGGCAATAAGAATAATACTCTTCGAAAATCTCTTCAAACCACATCAGCTTCATCCACAACCTCAAAACACTGTTTTGATCTGACTTCGTCAGTTCTATCTACAACCTCAAAGCAGTGCTTTGAGCAACTTGCGGCTAGCTTCCTAGTTTGCTCTTTGATTTTCATTGAGTATAAGAAGTCCTTTTCCTTTAAGGAAGAGGCTTTTTACTTGTTTTTCTGCTGCTTCCTCATTTGTCCTAAAGCCTTTTTTGTGTTAAAATGAATGGTATGAAAGCTAAAAAAATGTGGATGGCAGGTCTGGCTCTGCTTGGTATTGGGAGCCTTGCCCTTGCTACGAAAAAAGTTGCAGATGACCATAAGCTCATGAAGACTCAGGAAGAGTTGACAGCGATTGTACGAGACCATTTTTCAGACATGGGGGAAATTGCGACCCTCTATGTTCAAGTTTATGAAAGCAGTCTGGAGAGCTTAGTTGGTGGCGTCATTTTTGAGGATGGCCGTCATTATACCTTTGTCTATGAAAATGAAGACCTAGTCTATGAGGAGGAAGTCTTATGATACAACCAGCAAGTTTAGAAGAATTAGCATCTTTAGTGGAAAAAGATGGCAAGAAGGTCTTTCTTTTTGTAGCAGACTGGTGTGGCGATTGTCGTTATATCTATCCTGCCTTACCAGAAATTGAGAAAACTAATCTAGAGTTCACCTTTATTCGAGTGGACCGAGACCAGTATATGGATTTGGCTAAACTCTGGGATGTATATGGAATCCCTAGCCTTGTTGTTCTAGAAAAGAACAAGGAAATTGGTCGTTTTGTCAATCGCGACCGTAAAAGCAAGCAACAAATCAATGATTTTTTAGCAGGACTGAAATAGGAGAAAAGGAAACAATGATTTTTACATATAATAAAGAATATGTCGGTGATGTCCTTATGGTCATCGCGAAAAATAGCGGAGATGCCAAACTGGATGTAGAACGCAAAGGCAAGGTAGCTCGTGTTTTCCTCAAAGGTAATGGGGAAACAGTGGCGTGGAATATTTTCGAAGTTTCAAGTTTGTTTGAAATTGCAGAGCGCGGTCAAGTCTTTTTATCAGATGAGCAAGTCGCTCGTTTGAACCAAGAATTGCAGGTGGAAGGCTTTACAGAAGAAATTGTCAATGACAAGGAACCTAAGTTTGTTGTTGGTGAAATTGTCGAGATGGTAGCTCATCCAGATAGTGACCACCTCAACATCTGCCAAGTTGCAGTCGCAAGTGACAAGACAGTGCAAATTGTTGCAGGGGCTCCTAATGCGCGTGTCGGGTTGAAAACCATTGTGGCTCTTCCTGGAGCTATGATGCCCAAAGGCAATCTTATTTTCCCAGGTGAGCTTCGTGGTGAAAAGAGTTTTGGCATGATGTGTAGTCCTCGTGAATTGCATCTGCCAAATGCTCCGCAAAAACGTGGTATTATTGAATTATCAGAAGACCAAGTTGTTGGAACTCCATTTGATCCAGCTAAACACTGGACTGCCTAGGAAGTTGTCAGTATCTGATAGACCAGCTAGAAGGAAATAAGATGGCAAAAAATGTAGTGATTACAGGGGCGACCTCAGGAATTGGTGAAGCGATTGCGCGTGCTTATCTGGAGCAGGGTGAGAATGTCGTTCTAACCGGACGACGGACAGATAGACTAGAAGCTCTTAAGTCGGAGTTTGCAGAGACCTTCCCAAATCAAACAGTTTGGACTTTCCCGCTAGATGTCACGGATATGACTATGGTAAAGACTGTCTGCTCTGATATTCTAGAAACGATAGGTCAGATTGATATTCTGGTCAACAATGCCGGACTTGCTCTAGGTTTAGCACCTTATCAGGACTATGAAGAGTTGGATATGTTGATCATGCTGGATACCAATGTCAAAGGTTTGATGGCAGTCACTCGCTGTTTCTTGCCAGCAATGGTAAAAGCCAATCAAGGACATATCATCAATATGGGGTCAACCGCAGGAATTTATGCCTATGCAGGTTCAGCTGTTTACTCAGCTACCAAGGCTGCGGTTAAGACCTTTTCAGATGGTCTGCGAATTGATACCATCGCAACGGATATCAAGGTGACAACCATTCAGCCTGGAATTGTCGAAACAGATTTTTCTACAGTGCGTTTTCATGGTGACAAAGAGCGGGCTGCGACGGTCTACCAAGGAATCGAAGCCTTGCAAGCTCAGGATATTGCAGACACAGTAGTCTATGTGACTAGTCAACCTCGTCGTGTGCAGATTACAGATATGACCATCATGGCCAATCAACAAGCGACAGGTTTCATGGTTCATAAAAAGTAAAAAATTTCCTCGAAAAGTTACAAATTTCTGTAACTTTTTTTGATTTCCTACGAATAGATAAGTAGGAGGAAGAAAATATGTATAATAAAGTTATCATGATTGGGCGTTTAACGTCTACACCAGAATTGCACAAAACCAACAATGACAAGTCGGTAGCGCGAGCAACTATCGCTGTGAACCGTCGTTACAAAGACCAAAACGGGGAACGCGAAGCCGATTTTGTTAATATGGTCCTATGGGGCAGACTAGCAGAAAGCTTGGCAAGCTACGCAACTAAAGGTAGTCTTATCTCTGTGGATGGAGAATTGCGTACTCGTCGCTTTGAGAAAAATGGCCAGATGAACTATGTGACCGAAGTACTTGTCACAGGATTCCAACTCTTGGAAAGTCGTGCTCAACGTGCCATGCGTGAAAATAATGCAGGACAGGATTTAGCAGATTTGGTTTTGGAAGAGGAGGAATTGCCATTTTAAACATTAAAAAGTCTGAGTTGGTCTCAGGCTTTTTATCTTGAGAAAGTCAGACTTTTTTCTTGACTATTTCTGACCAAGTGATACAATAGAACTATGAATTAGCACTCAAGTGCAAAGAGTGCTAATGATATCTATCTCATTATGGAGGAAATCAGATGTTGAAACCATTAGGGGACCGTGTGGTCTTAAAAGTAGAAGAAAAAGAACAAACTGTTGGAGGTTTTGTCCTCGCAGGTTCAGCCCAAGAAAAAACCAAAACAGCTCAAGTTGTGGCTACTGGACAAGGTGTTCGTACCTTGAACGGTGACTTGGTTGCTCCAAGTGTTAAAGCTGGAGACCGTGTCTTGGTTGAAGCTCACGCAGGTCTTGATGTCAAAGATGGCGATGAAAAGTACATCATCGTAGGCGAAGCTAACATCTTGGCTATCATTGAAAAATAGAAGGAGAAAGTAAGTATGTCAAAAGAAATTAAATTTTCATCTGATGCTCGTTCAGCTATGGTCCGTGGTGTCGATATCCTTGCAGATACTGTTAAAGTAACCTTGGGACCAAAAGGTCGTAATGTAGTTCTTGAAAAATCATTTGGTTCACCCTTGATTACCAATGACGGTGTGACCATTGCCAAAGAAATCGAATTGGAAGACCATTTTGAAAATATGGGTGCCAAATTGGTATCAGAAGTAGCTTCAAAAACCAATGATATCGCAGGTGACGGAACGACAACTGCAACTGTCTTGACACAAGCAATCGTCCGTGAAGGAATCAAAAATGTCACTGCAGGTGCCAATCCAATCGGAATTCGTCGTGGGATTGAAACAGCAGTTGCCGCAGCAGTAGAAGCCTTGAAAAATAATGCCATCCCTGTCGCTAATAAAGAAGCCATCGCTCAGGTTGCTGCTGTCTCTTCTCGTTCTGAAAAAGTCGGTGAGTACATCTCTGAAGCCATGGAAAAAGTTGGCAAAGATGGTGTCATCACTATCGAAGAGTCACGTGGTATGGAAACAGAACTTGAAGTTGTGGAAGGAATGCAGTTTGACCGTGGTTACCTTTCACAGTACATGGTGACAGATAGCGAAAAAATGGTAGCTGATCTTGAAAATCCATACATTTTGATTACTGATAAGAAGATTTCAAATATCCAAGAAATCTTGCCACTTCTAGAAAGCATTCTCCAAAGCAATCGTCCACTCTTGATTATTGCGGATGATGTAGATGGTGAAGCTCTTCCAACTCTTGTTTTGAACAAGATTCGTGGAACCTTCAACGTGGTAGCGGTCAAGGCACCTGGTTTTGGTGACCGCCGCAAAGCCATGCTTGAAGATATCGCCATCTTAACAGGCGGAACAGTTATCACAGAAGACCTTGGTCTTGAGTTGAAAGATGCGACAATTGAAGCTCTCGGTCAAGCAGCGAGAGTAACTGTGGACAAAGATAGCACTGTTATCGTAGAAGGTGCTGGGAATCCTGAAGCGATTTCTCACCGTGTTGCAGTTATCAAGTCTCAAATCGAAACCACAACTTCTGAATTTGATCGTGAAAAATTGCAAGAACGCTTGGCGAAATTGTCAGGTGGTGTAGCAGTCATCAAGGTCGGAGCTGCAACTGAAACTGAGTTGAAAGAAATGAAACTACGCATTGAAGATGCCCTCAACGCTACTCGTGCAGCTGTTGAAGAGGGAATCGTTGCAGGTGGTGGAACAGCCCTTGTAAATGTTATCCCTGCCGTAGCTGATTTGGAATTAACAGGAGACGAAGCAACGGGTCGCAATATTGTTCTCCGTGCTTTGGAAGAACCTGTTCGTCAAATCGCCCACAATGCAGGATTTGAAGGCTCTATCGTTATCGATCGTTTGAAAAATGCTGAGCTTGGTACAGGCTTCAACGCAGCAACTGGCGAGTGGGTCAACATGATTGAAGAGGGGATTATCGACCCAGTTAAAGTGAGCCGTTCAGCCCTACAAAATGCAGCATCTGTAGCCAGCTTGATTTTGACTACAGAAGCAGTCGTAGCTAATAAACCAGAACCAGTAGCCCCAGCTCCAGCCATGGATCCAAGCATGATGGGCGGGATGATGTAAAAGTAACTTATAAAAAACACAAAAGGAGGGAATGGCTATTCCTCCTTTTTATGATATTCACTTCTAAATTGATTTGAGCTCTCCTAACTTATATGATAAAATAAGACTAGAAAAAGGAGAAGAACATGATCGATGTAGAAGAAATTCTGAGCAAGATGAACCCCAATCAGAAGATTAATTATGACCGTGTCATGCAGAAGATGGTACAAGTATGGGAGAAAAATGAGCAGCGACCAACCATTCTCATGCATGTTTGCTGTGCCCCTTGCAGTACCTATACTCTAGAATATTTGACTAAGTATGCAGATGTGACTATCTATTTTGCTAATTCTAATATCCATCCCAAGGCAGAATACCATAAGCGTGCCTATGTGACTAAAAAGTTTGTCAGTGATTTCAATGAGCGAACTGGCAATAACGTTCAATACCTAGAAGCGCCTTATGAACCTAACGAATATCGTAAACTGGTTCGAGGTTTGGAAGAAGAGCCTGAAGGTGGCGACCGTTGTAAGGTTTGCTTTGACTACCGACTGGATAAGACAGCTCAAGTGGCTATGGATTTAGGTTTTGACTACTTCGGTTCGGCTTTAACCATCAGTCCTCATAAAAATTCTCAAACCATCAACAGCATCGGAATCGATGTGCAAAAAATTTATACAACCCACTATCTTCCAAGTGATTTCAAGAAAAATCAAGGCTACAAACGTTCGGTAGAGATGTGTGAAGAGTATGATATCTATCGTCAATGTTATTGTGGATGCGTCTATGCAGCCCAAGCTCAGAATATTGACCTTGTTCAGGTTAAGAAAGATGCTACAGCTTTCTTGCTGGATAAGGATGTTGAAAAAGACTATTCTCATATCAAATTTACTGTTACGAAATTAGATATATAGAGAACAACCCAGCTGAAAAACTGGGTTTTTAAAATAAAAAAACCAGGGCTTTCACCCTAGTTTGACAACTTTACCGATTCTTTAGTTCTACATAGCGCTTGTACCAAATGTTTACATAGGCTTCTGAGAAAGGACCACGTCCATTATTAATCCAATCAACAAGAATTTTGACATGTTCTTTTAAAATATAGTCCAAGTCATCAGAATAATTCATTTTGCGTTTGTGACGCTCATACTCCTCAACGTCCAAGAGACGTTTCTCTCCATCTGTAAAAATTTTAACATCCAAATCGTAATCAATATACTTCAGTGCTTCTTCATCCAGATAGTAGGGGCTAGCCATATTGCAATAGTAGGAAATTCCATTATCACGAATCATGGCAATGATATTAAACCAATATTTCTTGTGAAAGTAAACAATAGCCGGTTCTCGAGTGACCCAACGACGACCATCACTTTCGGTAACCAGTGTATGATCGTTGACACCAATAATGGCGTTTTCTGTTGTTTTTAGTACCATGGTGTCCCGCCAAGTTCGGTGGAGACTCCCATCATGCTTATAACTTTGAATTGTAATAAAGTCGCCTTCTTTTGGAAGCTTCATAACTAACCAACTTTCTACAATTTATAAGTTTATCGTTTACTATTGTACCATAAAATTACCTAAAATCTGTGAATTTTACATGAAAATATTAAAGATATTCTCTGAGAGCGCTTGCTATATCCGAAAAATCGTAGCCCTTTCGTGCTAAAACTTGGGTTAAACGCTGTTTAAGTTCGTATCCTTCATATTTTCGGGCATACTTAGCATATTGCTTATCGAGTTCCTTGAAGATGAGTTCCTGAGTCGTTTCTTGGTCAACTTGACTATCCAACTGGTCAAAGGCACTTTTAGCATCAGAGTAAGAGAATCCCTTGTTGGTCAAGTTCTGGATAATCTTATCTTGCAAGGCACGAGCTGGAAGTTTTCCTTCATATTTTTTCAATAGTTTATTAGCTACACGTTGAGCAACTTTCGAAAAATCAAATTCTTTTAAAATCTCTGCTATAGTAGATTTTGAAACCCCTTTTTGTGTTAGTTTCTGAGTCAGTACATAAGGCCCCTTGTCTCCTGAAAGTTGATTGGCATTGATGATAGCATAAGTGTACTGACCATCATTAATCCACTTATCTTCTTTAAGATTAGCAATGACTTGAGAAACGATGTTTTCATTAATATTGTATTTTTTCAGATATTCTCTGACTTCTTTTTCAGTGCGCGCTTTAAAGGATAGGTGGTAGAGAGCTAGATTCTTACCGTAAGAAAATTGAGCAAAGTCCTGAATCTCTTTCAATTCTTCTTGGCTTATAACCTTATCTCTTGATAACATGAAGCGAACAATAGTATCTTCAGTAATGTAGCATTTGTCGCCATTATCAAGCTCCATCAGATAGAGTTTTTTTTTCTTTTCAAGTTTTGTGATTTTCATAGTTCTATTATAACTCAAAATGTGATAAGATAGGGGTATGAATCTGAAAGTGAAACAAAAAATACCATTAAAAATCAAGCGCATGGGAATTAATGGTGAGGGAATCGGCTTTTATCAAAAAACATTAGTCTTTGTGCCGGGTGCTCTCAAAGGTGAAGATATCTATTGTCAGATTACTTCTATTAAACGTAACTTTGTTGAGGCAAAATTACTGAAGGTCAACAAGAAGTCTAAATTTCGAGTTGTGCCAGCTTGTACTATTTACAATGAGTGCGGAGGCTGCCAAATCATGCACCTGCATTATGATAAGCAGCTGGAGTTCAAGACGGACTTACTTCACCAAGCGCTGAAAAAATTTGCCCCTACAGGATATGAAAACTATGAAATCCGCCCGACGATTGGTATGCAGGAACCAAAATATTACCGTGCTAAGTTACAATTTCAGACTCGAAAATTTAAAAATCAGGTCAAGGCAGGCTTATATGCACAAAACTCTCACTATTTAGTAGAGTTGAAAGACTGCCTGGTACAAGACAAGGAAACCCAAGTGATTGCTAATTGCCTAGCAGAATTGCTTACTTATCACCAGATTCCAATCACGGATGAGAGAAAAGTTCTAGGTGTTAGAACTATAATGGTCCGACGAGCAAGAAAGACTGGGCAGGTTCAGATTATTATTGTTACAAACCGTCAGCTTAATTTAACCCTGCTGGTAAAAGATTTAATTAAAGATTTTCCAGAGGTTGTGACAGTAGCTGTTAATACAAATACAGCTAAAACCAGTGAGATTTATGGTGAAAAGACAGAGATTATCTGGGGAGAAGAGAGTATTCAAGAAGGTGTACTCGATTATGAATTTTCACTATCTCCTCGAGCTTTCTATCAACTAAATCCTGAACAAACAGAAGTCCTTTATAGCGAGGCAGTAAAAGCGCTGGATGTTAGTAAAGAAGACCATTTAATTGACGCTTATTGTGGAGTTGGAACAATTGGTTTTGCCTTTGCAAAGAAAGTAAAAACACTCAGAGGTATGGATATTATTCCAGAAGCTATTGAAGATGCCAAGCGAAATGCTAAAAGAATGGGATTTGACAATACTCATTATGAAGCTGGAACGGCAGAAGAGATTATTCCTCGCTGGTATAAGGAAGGCTACCGAGCAGATGCTCTGATTGTGGACCCACCACGTACAGGTCTGGATGATAAGTTATTAGATACTATTCTTACTTATGTACCAGAAAAAATGGTCTATATTTCTTGTAATGTTTCGACCTTGGCTCGTGATTTAGTACGCTTAGTAGAAGTCTATGATCTCCATTATATCCAGTCGGTCGATATGTTCCCACATACAGCTCGAACTGAAGCTGTTGTAAAATTAATTAAAAAAACAGAAAAAAGTAGTTGACAAAGTTAGAAAAGCCTGTATAATAGTAAGAGTTGAAAATAACAGCTCAGGTCCGTTGGTCAAGGGGTTAAGACACCGCCTTTTCACGGCGGTAACACGGGTTCGAATCCCGTACGGACTATGGTA